>CAINDV010000725.1 GCA_903847485.1 uncultured Verrucomicrobiota bacterium | reverse complement strand
CACCTTGATCGGTTTGGAGGCGAGCGGCATCCGGGCCTTTCGCGATTCGCTCAAGAAGAACCAACACCGGGCGCGCGGGGTCATGTGGCACGCCGGCCAGGGCCGCCCGCTGGACACCGACATTCTGGAACTGCCGTGGGGTTGGATGGTGGTCTTCGAATGAAACCAGTTTCAAGTCGCTCGAAATCCGCCAGTTGAGGGTGGGCGGGGGAAACGGGAGTCCTGCCTGGGCCAAGTCCAACGCGGCAGGTAGGCAAGCGCAGGCAGTGGCTTCGGCGGACAAGTCGGCAGGCAGGCCACGGGCGGTTTCACCTCGCGATTCAGACAAGCCGGAACGAGACAAGTTAGGCTCAGCAAGGCTACGGAGCGGCCTGTCACTTGGCATCGTCCCGATGCAGGTAATCCCGAGTAGCTGCGGAAATGGCGTACGAAAGTTTGTTCAGCCAGGCGTCACTGCTCATCCGCTGGCGGTCTTGTGCGTTTTCCATATTGCCGACCTCGAACAAAAGCGCGGGCGTCTTAGTGTCTCTTAGCTCACCAAGTCGCTTTGGATTGGATGCCGTATCAGGCTTTATAGCCACATCGAAACCATCCTCTTTCAGGGCGTCACTGAAGAACTCCGCCCTCGTCTTGCTCTCTTTGTCGCCCGCGATATAGAAGATGTGAATCCCTGAAGCCTTCTTGTTGCTTCTTTTGTCGGCGTGTATCGAAAGGTAGAATGCGATTTGTTGTTTGTTCTGAAGCTTGTGCTCCGTCTCAAGCCTATGCTTCAGTCGAACCTTTTGCCCTGCTGTCATCGCCCCCATCGCTTTTGTGTTCACTGCATCAAGGCCCTCATCCTGAAGGTGCGGGATAAGTCTGGTGGTCATATTCCAGATGAAGCTGATCTCCTTGTAACGTCCGTATTTTGCCCCGCCACCGGCAGCGTCATTCTTGGTGGCGACACCATGTCCTGGGCTCACGATGACTGTCTCTTTCTCAAATCCCTGCGTGTCGATGAACTTGAGTGGATTGTTCTCAACGTAAGCGTATCCGTTGAGCGATTGAGGCTCGTCTAAGTTCCCGAGGTGACTATCCCTGCTGATGAATCGCCCAAATCTGTTATCGAGCAAACGAGACTCGAAGTAGGATAAACGTGTTTCGTGGTCTGACTCTTTTTGCGTGAACTTGTAGAATTCCGAGCGGGCTTGACGACTCGATTCACAGCGAGCGATGCCGAATGGGTAAACTGAGATGTATTCAACTAGTCCACCACCAGCGCCACTTACAACACTCGACGATCCCAGATGGTCCTGGTGGTAGTAGCGGATGCGCAGGGCGGAGTCGGGCACTTCGAGTTGGGCGGGGGCGTCGGCGCGGGCGAACACGGCTTGGCCCGGCGCGAGGAAGGCGGGCAGGTCGGATTGCAGTTCCAGCGGCGGAGGCAGCCAGGAGAGCCAGCGGGTGAACGGGGCGGCGTAGGTCCAGAGGGTGGTTGAGGGGTGATTGCTGATGGTTGAGAGAATGTTCCAGGCTTCGAGGCCGGCGCTGGGCAGGAAGTCGCCGCTGGCGGTCAAGGTGCGATTCGTCGGGTCGGCGTACGTGCCGGTGATGGTCAGGGTGGCGTTGGTGGTGGCTTGAAGCCAGAGGACGGTGCCGGCGGGCAGCGGGGAATTGCCGATTGCCGATTGCCAATTGCCAATTGAAGAGTCCCAGCTATAGGCCACGAGCAGGCTTGCGGGGACGCTCGCCCCTTCGGCAAGTTGCTGAAAGCCGTTGGTCGCGGTGACGGCGAGAGAGCAGAGGTTCCAGCCGGGATGGACGCGGAGGCGCTGGACTCGGACGTTGGTGTTCAGGGAGCCGGTTACGCGGGCGACGCGGGTGTTGCCGTTCCAGACGTATTTGGTGGGGGCGTCGTGTTCGCGGACTTCGAAGTATTTGTTGATGTATAGCGTAGAAGTTAGAAGTTGGGAGCTAGAAGCTGGAAGGGAGTTTGTGGCCTTCGGCCAGACTTGTTTGAGGATGCGGCGGTCGGTGTAGTCGTAGGTGTAGGCGGCGCGCATTTCGGCGTTTTCCACGGCCACGAGGCGGTCTTTGAAGTCCCAGGTGCAGACCAGGCTGTCAATGCTGGTCATGTTGCCATTGGAGTCATACGGGTAGAGGCGGGGCGGGGATGGAGGATGGAGGATGGAGGATAGAGCATGTGGGCCGGGCGGGTCGTTTGCGGCGCGCCCGGTGCGGTTCCAGCGGCCGGCGCTGCCGCCGGAGTCCATCTGGCCCAGGTTGGCCACGGGCAGGCCGTGTTCCTGGTGGTTCATGGTGGAGGTCTGGGCGAGCATGTTGCCGATGCGGTCATAGCGGTAGTTGATTTCGCCATCGTTGCGCGAGGCGGCGCCGGGCAGGGCGAAGGAGTATTGGACGCGGGTGAGGCGGTAGAGGTCGTCGTATTGGAAAAGCTGGGTGTTGCGGCGCGGGTCGCCTTCCGGGACGGTCGAGCCGGGGCGGAGGTCGGCGATGGATTTGATGTTGGAGACGCCGTCGAAGTCGTAGGCGAAGTTGATGAGTTGCTGGT
>CAINDV010000724.1 GCA_903847485.1 uncultured Verrucomicrobiota bacterium | reverse complement strand
CGGACGTTGACCCCCGTGATCGTCAGGCCGGTCAGTTCGGTGAGGGTGTGGGTGTCGCTCCAGGGACTGGCATTGCCGTCCGCGATAACCCCGAGGTTCGCGAAACCGCTGTCATAGGTGTAGCTATACAGGGCGGCGGGCGCAGACACGGCCGCAGTCCACAGCAGCACGGTGAGGAGGAGGCGTTGCTTCATAATCTTCAGAGGTTACGGTGACAGGTTTTTCCAGGAATCAGTTGACAATCTGTATGTGCCACACACTCCGGTAATAGGCCGTGCCGCTGGGAGCGTTGGTGTCGGTGTAGGTGAAGGAGCCATCGGCCCCGACGCTCAGGGGCGTCAGCGTCAGGGGGAGCCAGTTGGGCGGTGCCAGGGTGGTGGCGCGTTGGACATCGTAGCTCAGGCCGGGGATGCCGAAGAACTTGATCGTCGCGGTGTTGTTGGTGACGGTGAGGGTCCGCGCGAGGCTGCCCGACACGGGGAGCACGGTGACGGTCATGAGGTTGGTCGCGAACTCGCTGCCGTTGCTGACGATGTAAGGGAAGCTATCCGGCAGGTCCGTGCCAAGCTGGTAGAAGAGGTAGTTGGTGTTCCAACTCAGGCTGGCCCCCAGCACGCTGGGGCCGGCGGCCACCACGCTGACCGGGTGGCCATTGGTATCCCAGGCAATGTCCGCGAGGCGGATCTGCAAGGACATCTCCGGGGCGCGCAGGTAATTCGTGGCCAAGGCCACCAAGGAGTGTGCGGAAGTGACCGTCTGCGTCAGCACGCTGGACGTGCTGGCGAGGTAGCTCGCATCGCCCGGGTATTCCGCCGTGAGCAAGTGCTCGCCAAGGCTGAGTCCATTGGTGGCGAAGGTCGCCACGCCGCCGCTCAAGGTGCCCGTGCCGAGGGTGGTAGCACCATCCTTGAACGTCACCGTGCCGCTGGCCGCGCTGGGCGCGACGGTGGAAGTAAAGGTGACGCTGCTCCCGAAGGTGGAGGGATTGAGGCTGGCGGCCAGGGTAAGGGTCGTTGGCGTAGAACCGCCGCTAATCATCACTTGGAGCCCAGCGCCAGAGCTGGCCACCGCCACGAAACGGTTGTTGCCATAGATGACGGAGTACCAACTGCTATCCGCTGCCGAGGTCCGGCTGGTCCAGGTGAGGCCGTCCGGGCTGGTCATGACCCGGTTCCCCACACCGGTACTGGCCACCGCCACGAACAGGCCGTTGCCGTAGGTGACGGAGTTCCAGTAGTTATCAGCCGGCATGGCCCGGCTGGTCCAGGTGAAGCCGTCCGGGCTGGTCATCAAGCCGGGCGTTCCCACCGCCACAAAGAGTCCGTTGCCGTAGGTGACGGACCGCCAAGTCTTATTCGCCGCCGAGGTCCGGCTGGTCCAGGAGATACCGTCCGGGCTGGTCATTACCCGGTTACCTGTGCCGCTACTGGCCACGGCCACGAACAGGCCGTTGCCGTAGGTGACGGACCGCCAGTTGTTATCCGCCGCCGAGGTCCGGCTGGTCCAGGTGATCCCGTCTGGGCTGGTCATGGCTCGGTTGCCTGTGCCGCTCTGAGCCACCGCCACGAACAGACCGTTGCCGTAGGTGACGGAGTTCCAGGAGTTATCTGCCGCCGAGGTTCGGGGCGTCCAGTTGGTCCCATCCGGGCTGGTCATTACCCGGTTCCCCGGGCCGTCATTCGCTACCGCCACGAACAGGTTATTGCCGTAGGTGACGGAGTTCCAATTGTGATCCAACCCTGTGTTTACGCTTTGCCACTCCATGCCCGCCGGGACTGGGTTGACGATCTGCGCCAAGGCAGGGGAGTTCGTGGAGCCGAGGTAGCCGCTGTCGCCGCCGTATTCCGCCGTGAGTCTGTGGCTGCCGACGCTCAGGCTGCCGGTGGTGAAGGTGGCCACGCCCCCGCTCAAGGTGCCGGTGCCGAGGGTGGTAGCACCATCCTTGAACGTCACCGTGCCGGTGGCGGCGCTGGGGGAGACGGTGGAAGTGAAAGTGACGCCGCTCCCGAAGGTGGAAGGATTGAGGCTGGAGGCCAGGGTGGTGGTGGTGCTGATCTTGCTAATGACAAAGTTCCCCGCCGACTGCGCGGTGAGCGTGTGGTAATTCGTATCTGTCGGCACGAAGTCCGCCGTCACGGCGTAGGTGCCGGAAGCCGTCTGAGTCGCCGCGCCGCCGGTCAGGATGTTCGCCGCCGCGCCGGGGGTGGAACTGGCCGACACGCCCACCGTCGCCGATTTGGCCGTGCCGTCATACGTCACCGGCGAGTTGTTGACCGCCAGCGTGGCCGTGGGCGTGGCTTTGCTGACCGTCTGCGTGAGCACGGTGCTGGTGCTGGCGGCGTAGCCGGCATCGCCGCCGTATTCCGCCGTGATGGTGTGGCCGCCGGCGCTCAGGCCGCTGGTGGCGAAGGTCGCCACGCCGTTGCTCAAGGTGCCCGTGCCGAGGGTGGTAGCACCATCCTTGAACGTCACCGTGCCGCTGGCCGCGCTGGGCGAGACGGTGGCGGTAAGAGAGACGTTGGCACCGTAGGTCGAGGGATTCAGGCTGGAGGCCAGGGTAAGGGTCGTCGGCGTAGAACCGACGCTAATCATCACTCGTTGCCCCGCGCCCGAGTTGGCCACCGCCACGAACCGGTTGTTGCCATAGATGACGGAGTACCAACCGCTGTCGGCTGCCGAGGTCCGGCTGGTCCAGGTAATGCCGTCCGGGCTGGTCATCACCCGGTTCCCCGTGCCGTTGGATGCCACCGCCACGAACCGGTTGTCACCGTAGGTGACAGAGCGCCAGGAGTTATCCGCGGCCGAGGTCCGGCTGGTCCAGGTGATTCCATCCGGGCTGGTCATCACCCGGTTCCCCGTACCGCTACCGGCCACCGCCACGAACAGACCGTTGCCGTAGGTGACGGAGCGCCAGGTGTTATCTGCCGCCGAGGTCCGGATGGTCCAGGTAATGCCGTCCGGGCTGGTCATGGCTCGGTTCCCGGTGCCGCTGGATGCCACCGCCACGAACAGGTTGTTGCCGTAGGTGACGGAGTTCCAGGTGTTATTCGCCGCCGAGGTCTGGCTGGTCCAGGCGATGCCATCGGGGCTGGTCATCACCCGGTTCCCCGTGCCTGAGCCGGCCACCGCCACGAACAGGCCGCCGCCGTAGGTGACGGAGTTCCACGAGTTATCCGCTGCCGAGGTCCGGCTGGTCCAGGTGATGCCGTCCGGGCTGGTCATCACCCGGTTTCCCGTGCCGCTGGATGCCACCGCCACGAACAGGTTGTTGCCGTAGGTGACGGATAGCCAGGTGTTATCCGCCGCCGAGGTCTGGAAGGTCCAGGCCATACCGTCTGGACTGGTCATTACCCGGTTCCCCGTGCCGGTATTCGCCACCGCCGCGAACAGGTTGTTACCGTACGTGATGGAGGTCCACCCAAGATCGGGAGGGTAGGTCTGGAGAGTCCAGGTGATGCCGTCAGGGCTGGTCATGATCCGGTTGCCCGCTTTGACGGGTACTGCATTGTAGTATGTGGCCACCGCCACGAACAGGCCACTACTGTAGGTGACAGAGGACCAATAGTTGTTATTATCCGCCGACGTGCGGCTGGTCCAGGTGATGCCGTCGGGGCTGGTCATCACCATGTTCTCTGTCACACCGAAACTCGCCCCCGCTACTGCCACGAACAGGCCGTTGCCGTAGGTGACGGAGTTCCAGGTGTTATTCGCCGCCGAGGTCTGGCTGGTCCAAGTGATACCGTCGGGGCTGGTCATCACCAACAGCCCGCTAGGACGACCATTAAGTTTATAGCCCACAGCCACGAACAGACCGTTAGCGTAGATAACTGAGCTCCAGGAATTATCCGCCGCCGAGGT
>CAINDV010000723.1 GCA_903847485.1 uncultured Verrucomicrobiota bacterium | reverse complement strand
TCAGCGCCGGGCTTAACCAGGTTCTTGCCCTCACGGACGATCCTCGTGGTAAACCCATCCAGGCGCAACCCTTTCCCTTTCACGCCTGGGGCGGTTTCGAAATTCCCCTCGATCGTATCGGCGATCCCGGTGGAAGGCTCAACACAAGTCCGGTTCGTGATGTTCTCAAAATCCCATTGCATGATGGTCTTCTGACCCATTGTTACGAACGGGGACATGAGGAACAGACAGAACTGTGCTGCGTTAATCAATCGTGACTTCGGAGTTTTCATGCGATCAGATCGAATGGAATGTTAGAGAGTTGTTTTTGGATGCTCTTGGGCGGCTACAGCCGACACCAACCTAATCAGCCAGTGCTTGCCGGGTAACGATGGGAACGTAGCCCGCCTCCAGGCCCGGGGGCGGTTTGACGAGCAGAGCGGGATCGAGCGCGACCAGCTTCCCCCGCGTGGGCGGGGCCATGTAGTCCCGGTCCAACGGCCAGTGCGCATGCAGTTTCTCCACCAGGGCTTGCAATTTCGCTTTCTTCTCCGCGCTCCAGTTGTATTGCTGGAAGGACGGTTGATCCACGAAACGATACCAGGAGTAAGTCACCACCGAACCATCCACGAGCCGGGCGGTGAACGGTCCCCGTTTCGGACCGGGCTTTGCCCAGGCGCCGCCGCTGGGCGAGGTGTAGGGCACTCCCATCTGGGCGCGCTTGAATTCCTGGGTGAGCAGTTTAGTTTCCGCGGGCACAGCCGCGGCCGGCACGGCCACGCGCTCCTCGCCGACATGCTTGTAGTATTGCGGGAACAGGCCTTTCGCGACGATGTCGTTGGTGGTCCATTGCAAACCCCACACGTTGCCGTCGAAGATGCGGGTGTCGAAAGCGCTCTCCACGCCGGTCAGCTTCTTGCCAGCCTGGTCGTAGCGCGTCGTGTGCGTATTGAGCTTGGGCTTCCACGCGCCTTTCTCGTTCATTTGCCCGGAGCAGGCAGGGCCGCCATCGCGCCAGGCCTTGAAGTTGTCATACAGCGCCGCCTTTGAGTAGTAGGTGACGTCCTGGACCAGAAAGGCGCGGCCTTCAGCATCCACCGGGAATTGCAGCTTCGGTAGCTTCGAGTAGGTCGTCCCCTGCGAGTCCTTGGAGTCGAAACGGGGCACGGTATTGATCTCCATTGCGCCGCCGCCCATGATGCCGGGGCGTGCGTCGAGACCGCGGCCGTAAATGAAAGGGTAGTTGAACAACTTGCCGATTTTGCTCCATGTCTCCGGGATGTAGTAAGCGATCGGGCCTTTGAAGTTGGCGGCGCTGAGGAAGCAGGTCCAGCTCTGGTCGCCCGTCGGCGGATCGCCGGTCGTGGGATCAGAGAAGGGCAGTGCCATCCAGGTGTAACCGAGGAACTCGCCGTTGGGATTGCCCTGAAATGGCAGCGCATCTGGCGGAATCAGCAGGCGGTTGCTCAACTGTGCAATGCCGAGGCGATTATCGGGCAGCGCCTCGTTGCTGTAGAAGAAGGACCAGCCGGGCGAGCCGACTTCGTAGTCGTAGCATTGCGGCGTGGCGTTCATGCTGAACTTCGGCGGGCCGTAGCGGAAGTGGTTTCCGGCCCAGTATCCCAATCCACCCTCGACAGTCTGGAAGACGCTGTCCCAAGTTGGCCCGCGCTCCTTCCACTTGCGCGCCAGCGTGCCTTCCGGCGCGAGCGGCTTGTCCTTGTTGTCGGAGTTGTCCGGCTGAATCCACGAGCTGGGCAGGCCAATTTGAAAATCGGCCAGCGGCTGATCCGTGAGCGGCCAGACGGCCGCATAGAAGCCCATGCCGGAGTGGTAATCGGACTGCGGCGGATGCTTCTCGTGGCCGAAACCGATGTAGCCGTGGAGCCCTTCGGAATGGGCCGTTACGTTGCCGCCGTCGGCTGACTTGCTGGAATTGGAGGGCGCGTCCTGGGCGGCACACGGCCGGGTCAGCAGGGCGAGGGCGGCGATGAAGCGGAGGGAGTTTTTCATTATCATAGGTAAATCAATCGATGATGGTTCTGGATCAGGTAGCCATTCATGTGGCAATGGCTATTCGTTCGCTGCTTGCCGGGTGACGATGGGAACATAGCCCGTTTCCAAGCCCGGCGGCGGAGTGACAATCAAGGCCGGGTCGAGTTCCGCCAGTTTCCCAAACGCGGGTGGAGCCAGGTAGTCCCGATCTTTCTTCCAACTCCGGTGGAGTTTTACCACGCGCGCCTGCAAGGCCTCCCGCTCCGTATCCGTCAAATCGGCGTTGAGTATCGCCGGCTGGTCGGCAAATCGATACCAGTAGTAGGTGACCACGCTGCGATCGCCCAAGCGCGCCTGAAACGGTCCGGCTGCCGGGCCGGGCTTCTTCCAGCAACTCACCGCATCATCGGGAGTGACGTAGGCTTTGGGACGCCTCTCTTTGGGCCCGTCGAAGCGCGCCTTAGTCAAACCTGTTTCCGCTGGAACCTCCGCCGCCGGCACTGGAACCCATTGCGATTTTCCACCGCTCTTCACCAGGTGGAAATATTCTGGAAGTTTAACCAGCGAGCCATTCCTGGATTCGGTTTGCTTCACGACTTTGAGATCCCAGCGATAGCCGAAGGTGTTCGGATCCGCCGCCATCGGCGTTGCAAAGGAACTCCACGCCACTGGCGCTTTCTCTTCCTTTGGAGTTGCGTCCGGATAAATTCTCCAAGTAGCGCCCCCTTTGCCGGTGAACTGATGCAAGATGGCGCCCTCGGGATGAATTGCGCCGCTGACCTCGGCACCGCCCTCGAACCAAGTCTTCACCGCATCCCAGAGTGCCTTCCTGTTGTAGGACGTGATGTGATGCACGAGCCGTGATTCGCCGTTTGTCCCGCAGGGAAAGAACGTCGGAGCCACGCGGGCGTATGTCTCACCCTTGGCGTCAACGGCCTGAATACTGGGGACGTGCTGGGTTTCCATCTGCAAGGCCCGGTTGGGATCGGAGGGTCGGCTATCCAGAAGCATTCCGCTGAAGTGCGGCTCCGCGACCGCGCCGCCAGACCAGAAGTAGGGGGTGAAAAACGCCACCGGCCCTTTGAAATTCCGCGTGTTCAAGAAGAGCGTCCAGGATTGGTCCCCGGTCGGAATGTCCTTGCCGGCGGTGGTGGCCTTGGCCTGGGTGAGCGGCAGCGGCAGGTAGCCGTAGCCAAACAACTCTCCGTAGGTGCCCTGCTTGAGATTCAAACCATCGGGTGGCCACAGCAGCCAGGGGCTGAGTTGCGCTATGCCATACTTGCCGTTTGGCTTGTCCCAGTCTCTTCCTTTCCCGGCTCCCGGTCCGTTGGCCCACTCGCTGAAATTCGGCGCCACGCCGCCCATGATGAACTTCGGCGTCTCAGTGGCATACTCTGTGTCGCGCCACCAGCCCAGGCCGCCCTCAATGTCGGAATACAGTTTGATCGGAGGCGGGGGGTCTTTCCGGGCGAACATCCAGGTGCCGAACAGGCCGGTTTGAAAGCGCTGGCCTGGATACTGGTCCAACAACGGCCAGGCGGCGACATACATGGAAAACCCGGCGTTGTAGGATTCGGGTACTTTCTCGTTGGGGACCAGGAGGTAGCCGGCCATCTCTCCCTGCTGAATTTCAGCAGACAATAGAAGCAATGAAGATCCGAACAGGAGGAGGATTGATAGGATGGTTTGTTTCATGGTTTTGTGCGTGTGGAATTTTGACGGTCAAAGGCTCCAGGTTACTTTTGTTCGAGATAGCTTTGGGCGAGCAATTCCCCCAATTGGACAATTCCCGCCGTGGTGATGACCAGCTTCTCTTCCTGGGGGGGAAGGTTGAACGTCTTGAGGTGGATGAAAGCCGGGTCGGCGGCGGCGATGGCGGCCAGG
>CAINDV010000722.1 GCA_903847485.1 uncultured Verrucomicrobiota bacterium | reverse complement strand
GGGCGCTGGGCAATCATGGATTGCCCGACAAGAAAGTAGCCGCCGTGAGCATGTTAGGATCAAGAGACAAGGTGAAATGGCGTCAGCGCGATGACGGACTCACTCTCTCGGTTCCGCGGGAGAAACCGTGTCGTTACGCCTTCGTTTATCGGATCGACCTGAAAAAGCAATAGGACCACAATGTATCGAAAGATACAAAAACTGCCTCCCTCACGCCACCGGATCTCAAAAGGGCTTACTACGCAAGCGCCAAGAAGGACGAGATCGTGATGGAGTTCGATCAACCGATGAAATGGGACAATGCCTTGGTGAGTGAGTTCTACCTCGATGGCGAAAAGGGCAAAGTCGCCTCCGGCTCCGTATCCGGAAAAGTGGTTACGCTCAAATTGACCGCAGCCTCAACCGCGCAGAAACTCACCTATCTCGACAGCAGTTCGTGGAGCCAGCATAATCTGCTTCGTGGGGCAAACGGCATCGCCGCACTCACCTTCTGCGAAGTCCCAATTCTGTCGCCAAGATCGAAGGCGCTAAAGAGCAGCCCGATCTGCGCAGTGTTGTTAAATGAGCGAGTAACGAACTAAACACAATCGCTATGCACAGGCAACAGACAGCCGGTTGGCGGAGCAGAAATGGGGCTCCTGCTTTCTCCCTTTGTATCCGGTCGTTGGTGACCATCGGTTTGCTGGCCTCCAGCCTCACCCTGAAGGCGTTTGCCCAGCCGGTCAGCGCGAGCGGAGACTCCCTCTCGGAGGAGGAGTTTCGCGAACCACCTCTTTCCGCGCGTCCGGGAGCGTTTTGGCCGTGGCTCAATGGGAACGTCAGCCTGAGTGAAATCACGCGCGAACTCGAGGAGATGAAAGTCAAGGGATTGAGCGGGGCGGATATCTGGGACGTCCAGGCTATGTCGGATCCGGAGCGGCTCATCCCGGCCGGCCCCCCTTTTCTGGGGCCGGAATCGGTCCAGGCCATTGCCCACACGATTCGGGAAGGGAACCGTTTGGGATTGGAGATCGGGATGCTTGCCGCGAGCGGTTGGAATGCCGGCGGCCCCTGGGTGAAACCCGAGGATGCGGGCATGGGGTTGTTCCAGTCCAGCACACGGGTCCGGGGGCCGCGCCGGTTTACCGAGATTCTGCCGTTTCCCAAGATGCCTGGCAACTGTCCCAAAAGACCCGACGGGCTGCCCGTGTATTACCGGGAGATTGCCGTGCAAGCGCTGCCCGCTTCGGCGGAGCGAACGATTGGTGACCTGACCTCGGTCATTGACCTGACGGGCCGGATGGCGAAAGACGGGACATTGACCTGGGATGTGCCCGCCGGGGAATGGGATATCTTGAGGTTCGTCAGTTCCAACACGGGTTACCAGTTGATCGTCCCCTCCCCCAATTCCGGGGGACCAATGATTGATTTCCTGGACCCGGCTTCGACCCAGAAACACTTTCAGTATATCATTGATAAGGTGCTGGCGGAGTTGAAGCTCGACAGTTTCGCGGGGACTTCCTTTCACCACATGGAAGTTGATAGCATGGAGCTGGGGGAGGATACCGCCTGGACCGATGCGGCGGTCCGGCTCTTCAAGAAGAACTACCGGTATGATCCTCTGCCCTTTCTTGCCGTACTCAAAGGATGGAAAACGGCCCATGCCGACGTGGGGGAGCGATTCCTTTACGATTGGAAGAAGCACATCAGCGACCTGTTCATCGACAGTCATTACCGGACGGCTCGCGCGTTGCTGAACCGCTACGGGCTGGAACTGTGCGCCGAAGCGGGCGGACCCGGACCGCCCATCTGGGATACATGCCCGGTCGATGCCTTGAAGGCGTTGGGCAGCGTGGATATTGCTCGGGGCGAGTTCTGGGTAAAGCACTACGGCATCTGGCTGGTCAAGGAGATATCGAGCGCCGCCCACATCTACGGGAAGACAATCGTGGACGCCGAGGCGTTCACTTCCTGGCGGCACTGGGAGGGATCGCCTTACTCCTTCAAGCAACTGGCCGACCAGGCGATGTGCGAAGGGCTGAACCGCTTCACCTTCCACACCTTTGACCATAATCCGGAGGGAGCGGGCCTGCCGGGGTGGGCCTACCACGCCGGGACGCATATCAACGTCAACCAGACCTGGTGGCCCAAGGCCCGGCCGTACCTCTATTATCTGGGCCGTTGCTGCTATCTGCTGCAGCGCGGGCATTTTGTGGGGGACGTCTGCTACTACTACGGCGACGAGGTGCCCAATTTCGTGCCGGCCAAGAGCGTGGACCCCTCGCTGGGCTACGGTTATGATTATGATGTCGTCAACTCCGAGGTCATCCTTAAGCGGATGAGTGTCAAAGACGGCAGGATCATATTGCCGGACGGGATGAGTTATGCGGTAATGGTTCTTCCCGATCGGCCGGATATGGATCTGGCCGTGCTGAGGAAACTGGAAACGATGGTCAAGGCCGGGGCCGCCATCCTGGGAGCCAAACCCACGCGCAGCAACGGGTTGGTCGATTATCCCCGGCGGGACGAGCAGGTCCGGCGCCTCGCTGACCGGATGTGGCAGGATTGTGATGGGCAAGACGTCAAGGAACGGCGATACGGACAAGGCCGGATTATTTGGAATCGAGCGCTGCGGGATGTCCTGCAGGAAGGGGGCAGCGGCCCAGATTTCAGCTACACCGGGCGCGACCGGAGGACGGCGCTCGACTATCTCCATCGCCGCACCGGTGCCGAGGATATCTACTTTGTGATCAACAAAACTGAGCGGTGGGAGGATGTGGACTGTGTCTTTCGGGTGAAGGATAAGCAACCCGAGTTGTGGCTGCCGGAGACCGGGGGAGTCCGCCGGCTGGCGTTCTACGATGCCATCGGGGCCGGCACTCGGGTGACACTGCGCCTGCCGCCGGCAGGCTCGGTCTTCGTCGTCTTCCGCAAAGGTGCCACGCAGGGCCATATCCGGGCGGTCACGGCCCACTTGACCGGAGGAGACGAGGAGGCCGCCCCGGCCTTTTCCCACACCATCACGCCTAACGGGCCGATGTGGCTCAGCAGTGGGACGGGGTCGGTTTCCAACGAGTGCATCGTGTTCGACCTTGGCCGCAGCCGCGATTTGGAGAAGGTTCGGCTCTGGAACTATAACGAGAATACCCGTGGCTTTCTGGACCGCGGGGTCAAGGACCTGACAATACTGGTGGCGGCGGACAACGGCCCCTTCCGCGACTTGGGCGCTTTCCAGTTGAAGCAGGCGACCCAAAATGAGGATAAGTATTACTCGCAAGACCTGCCGCTGTCGGCCAGGGACGTGCGATACGTGAAGTTCGCCGTCTGGTCCAATCACGGCAACAAGCGTTATGCGGGCCTGTCGCGGGTTAAATTCTTCGGCCCGGAAGAGGTGGAAGGGGTCATCGTCAAGGAAGTCTCAAGCGGACAGGCGGTGGATCCCAAGGATGACGATGATCGCGCCGAGGCCTACCCGGCGCTGGAGGCGGTCCCGGCCGGCGGCGACGCCTTCGACTTGACGATCTGGAAGAGGGGAAGCTATGTGCTCCAGGACGGGCGGGGCCGATCCAAGACCGTCCAGGTGGCGGAGATCCCGCCCTCGCGTGAGATCACGGGACCCTGGGAGGTGCGTTTCCCGGCGGGCTGGGGAGCGCCTGCAGCCCAGACTTTCCCGGTACTAGTTGCCTGGCCCACGGTTGACGATCCGGGCATCAAGTACTTCTCGGGCACAGCGGTCTATAATAAGGAGTTCGACCTCCCGGCGGGCGCCCTCACCGGCGACAGCCAGATCGTTCTGGACCTCGGTGCGGTCTATGATATTGCGGACGTTTACCTGAACGGCACGCATCTTGGTATCCTGTGGAAGCCTCCATTTCGGGTCGATATCACGAAGGCTGTCCGGGCGGGGACCAATAGGCTGGTCATCGAGATCACCAATAGCTGGCAAAACCGTCTGGCTGGGGATGGGCGCCTTCCAAAAGCGGAACGATTGACCCGGTCGAACATGATCTACAGCCGGTTTGTTTACAGCGACACCAAAGTGGAATGGAAGGACCAGATCCTTGCCGATTCCGGTCTGCTGGGCCCTGTGCGTATCCGGACGGCCGAGAAGATGAAGCTCACCTTTGAGAACAAAGGAGTTAGCAAATGACTAAGCCTTTGATGTTGGGCACGTTCGTGCTGCTGGCCATTCGACTCACCGCTTTCGCGCAATACCCTCGTGAAGCGGTGAAAACCAGCTTTACGGGCAGAACGGTGTTGCGGCGCTCACGTTCTGTGAGGTGCCCCTTCAGGAGTCAGCAGGCAGGAGATAGGAACAATTATGAATAAGCATATCGTGGGCGCAGTTGTTGGGATGGCGGTTCTGGTGTCATTGAACGCGAGTCCGGTCGCTGCCCAGCAGGCGGGAATGGGTAAAGATCAGCAACAGGCTGGTCAGAGCCCGGTCAAAGTATTCACCCTCGCAGGCCAGCCGAACAAGGATTACCCGGTGGTGCCGGTGCCGTTCACGTCGGTGCAGGTGCAGGATGAATTTTGGTTCCCGAGGATGGAAACGAACCGGATAGTCACGGTGAAGGCCGACTTCAAGAAGTGTGAGGAAACCGGTCGCATTGACAATTTTGCCAAGGCCGGCGGACTCATGACGGGGGAATTCAAGGGCATGGTTTATGATGATTCGGATGTGTTCAAGGTTATCGAGGGCGCTTCCTATACCCTGGCGATGTATCCGGATCCAGAATTGGACAAATACCTGGATGGCGTCATTGCCAAGATCGCAGCTTCGCAGGAGCCGGACGGTTACCTCTATACTGCCCGCAAGCTGCTTGCACCTGAAAAGATGCCGGCCCAGTCAGGCAAGGAGCGCTGGATCAATGAGAAAGACAGTCATGAGCTTTACAATGCCGGTCATCTGTACGAAGGGGCGGTGGCCCATTACCAGGCCACGGGGAAGAAGACATTCCTGGATGTGGCGACTAAGAATGTCGATATGGTCTGCAAAGAGTTTGCGCCCGGCAAGCATCAGAATCCGCCGGGCCACGAGGGAATCGAAATTGGACTGTGCAAGCTCTATCGGGTCACCGGCGAGAAGAGGTACCTGGATCTTGCGAAGTTCCTGATCGATGTCAGGGGCCGGCCGGAAACGCACCAGCTTTATGGTGCCCATTATCAGGACCACCAGCCGGTGGTGGAGCAGGATGAGGCGGTGGGACACGCGGTCCGGGCGGCCTATTTGTATAGCGGCATGGCCGATGTGGCGGCGCTCACCGGCGATGCGGCTTATCTGAAGGCCATCGACCGGATATGGGAGAATGTGGTTTTCAAGAGACTCTACCTGACGGGCGGCATCGGTGCGAGCCACGGTGGTGAAGCCTTCGGCAAGAATTATGAACTGCCGAACAAGACGGCCTACAACGAGACTTGTGCGGCGATTGCCAACGCGCTCTGGAATTACCGGATGTTCCTGCTGCACGGCGACGCCCGGTATCTGGATGTGCTGGAGCGCGTGATCTATAACGGGTTCCTTTCGGGCGTGGAGTTGACGGGCGATAAGTTCTTTTATCCGAACCCGCTGGCGAGCGACAAGGGTTACGAGCGCAGTCCCTGGTTCGATTGTGCCTGTTGCCCGGTCAACATCGTGCGGTTTATCCCGTCCATTGCCGGTTATATTTATGCGGCCAAGGACACTGACGTATTCGTGAACCTGTTTATCGGCGGAACCGGCAAGGTCAGGCTGAACCAGCAGGTCGTGAAAATCACCCAGCGGACAAAGTATCCATGGGATGGTAAGATCAAAATGACAATAGATCCTGACAAGTCTGAGGAGTTTACATTGAACATTAGGATTCCAGGCTGGGCGCAGGGAAGGCCAGTACCGGGTGATCTCTATAAATA
Source organism: uncultured Verrucomicrobiota bacterium (assembly GCA_903847485.1). Lineage (GTDB taxonomy): Bacteria > Verrucomicrobiota > Verrucomicrobiia > Limisphaerales > JAJXZI01 > CAINDV01. The sequence continues at coordinate 3,529 of CAINDV010000722.1, read as the reverse complement.
CATGGAGCAGGCGGTTGATCCCGTAGATCTCAAGGTCAACGGGAAGCGGGAAGCCCTGAACCTTAAGAATGGTTTTGCCTCCATCGAGCGGAAGTGGAAGAAGGGTGACGTTGTGGATCTTACTCTCCCGATGGCGATCAGGCGCGTGGTTGCCAATGATGCACTGAAGGATGATGCCGGACTGGTGGCGATTGAACGTGGTCCGATTGTTTACTGCCTGGAGGGTGCCGATAATAAGGATGTGTTCAGCACGGTGCTTCCCGACGATGCGAGGCTGGTGGCGGAGCGTCGGGACGATCTGCTCGGTGGTGTAACGGTGATCAAGGGTGATGTGATGTTGGCAGCAAAGGAGGATGGCGGGAAAACCATCACCCAACCAGCCGGTATGGTGGCTATTCCCTATTACGCCTGGTGCAATCGCGGTCCAACTGAGATGAATGTCTGGCTGGCCCGGACCGCGGAGACGGCACAACGCGTTTCTGCCAAAGCAAGCAGCAGGTGAGAAACATGTTAAACATCTGAACAAAGAACAATTATGAAAAGAACGGCAATACGTTTAGAAACCATCGCGCTACTGGCATTGCTGGCACCATCGGCACCCGCCCGGGAGGGTGATGTCGCCAACGCCGCGACCCAGGTGATCAAGGATTATGGCTTGAGAAAGTATGTCCACATCTCCAAAGACCTGCCGCATGCCGAGACGAACACTTGGAGGCTGGTGTGTACGATTCCGTACAACTGCCATTTTCAACCCTGGATACAAGTGGAGGGTCCCAAGGGCGAAGTCATCAAGTTCAATTCCAGTAATCCTCTCGTCACTTACCTGACCCGCACGGAAACGGTGACGATGGAAGGAGGGGAGCAAACCTTGGAAGCCAAAAAGTGGGTCAGCGGGGAAGGGGCCATTTATACGATTCCCGCGGGCGTCACGGTTAAGGCGGTGCAGTATCGCGAGACCGGGTTCGACACCACCTTCGCCGGTTCGTTTGAGTGCAACGATAACGACTACAATATTCTCTGGCAGAAGGCGGCCCGGACCGCGTACGTCTGCATGCGGGAATGGTTTTATGACTGTCCGGATCGCGAGCGGGTGGGATTCTGGGGCGATGGGACCCCCGAGTTGAACCAGTGCTTTTATGTGTTTGATACCAAGGCCCATCGCCTGGCCAGGAACCTTGTGCTGCGCAAGCTTGAACCCAAGTTCTATCCGGGCCAGCATCTCGAATTTCTCGGCGAGTATGGCCTCTGGTTTTATTACCTGCAAACCGGCGATCTGGAATCTATCCGTTCGGTTTATGACCAGACCAAGACCTTCCTGTTCGACACCTACAAATTCGACAACCATGGAACCTGGTTCGATTGGGGCAAAGAAGTCAAAGACACCGCCGTGATCGAGACCTGCTTTTACTACATCGACCTCCAAACGCTGAAGAAGATGGCTCAGGTGACCGGACACGAGGCGGATATTGCGGCCATTGATACCAAGCTCGAGAGCATAAGAAACACCTTTGACAGCAAGTACTGGCAAGGAAAGTATTACAGGTCTTCCCAGGTGAGCGAGCCGGATGACCGGGCGAATGCCATGGCGGTGAATGCGGGACTGGCGGACCCCTCCAAGTGGGAGGCGATCTACAGCAATGTTTTGACGAAGAAGACCTACGCAAGTTGTTTCTTTGACCGCTGGGTTTTCGAAGCGCTCTGCGCCATGGGCAGACAGGACTATGCCTTGATTCGGATGTATGAACGATACAGGACGATGATCCCGTGCAGCTTTACCACTCTGTGGGAGCATTATGACCGTTGGTGGGCATCCCACATCGATGCCTTTGATGCCGGATCAACGCTAAATCACGGATGGAATCCTCCAGCCATCATTCTTTCGCAAACCATCGCCGGGGTTTCACCGGAGGCGCCGGGCTGGAGCAGGTATCATGTCCTGCCCAAGGAAGCTTTTCTGACCGCGATCAAGGTCGTCGTTCCGTCCATCAAGGGCAATATCACGGTGGATATGAAGAAAACCGCATCCGAATACGCCTTGAACTTGAGTTCGCCACAAAACACCATGGCCATCGTGGGCATACCGAAAGGTTCATTCTCGAAGTTGAATTCCGTCAAGGTGAATGACACTACTATCTGGAACGGCGCCTATAGCGGCGGGGTTCCCGGTGTCACCTGGAACGGGGAGGACGCTGGTTATGTGAAATTCAATGTGGCTCCGGGGACATGGAAAGTTACCGGCTTGGGCAGCTTGCCGATGACTTCTCCCAAACCGCTGCCGCCGCCGCCTTCGAATGACATAGCTCTGGAGAAGAAGCCATGGACTGCTTCGGCCTCCGTTCCGGACGGTGTCTGGAAGTTCAATGACGCCCCGCTGGATGTGTCCGCCGCAAATGCGATTGATGGTGATCATTGGACCGGTTGGCGCGATGTCACGGCGACCAACCAGTATCCCGGACAGTGGTTTCAGGTGGATATGAAGCAGGCGCAGACATTTAACAAGATCGTGCTCGATAATACCTGGGCGCTGTGGGATTCACCAGAAGAGTACTCTGTATCGGTTTCCAATGACGGCACAAACTGGGGGGATCCCGTTGCGACAGGCGCCGGGCAATTGGGAATGACCGCCATTACCTTTCCCGCGCAGACCTCGCGTTACATAAGAATCACGCAGACGGGAACGAATCCCACATATCGTTGGTCAATTTACGAGCTGGAGGTTTACCGGGGGGGACAAGAGACAGGAGTAATGATGAACCAACATATCGCACCTATAATCGTTCGCAGGCCCTTATTCTGTCTCCAAAGTAGTGGCAGGAGGATGACCTGTTTGCCGAAATCGGTTTTGCGATCTTGTTCCTGCCTGATTCCGGCGGGCGTGGCGATCCTGCTGCTGGCGCTGGCCGGGGCGGGGCAGGCAAGTGTGATCGCCTGGAATCCCGACACGCGCACGCTGGCCTTCTCGGGTCCGGAGGGTAAGACGTGGCTGGTCGAAGGCGTCGCGCAAATCAAGCTCACCGGCGGCCCGGTGATTTCCACCCGCGACAAACGCTTCAAGGTCGCGGTTGCCGAACACCACGACCGGTGGGTTCTCACCGGCGCCGATACGGAAAAGACTCTCGACTGGGAGATGGTGATCACCTCGGTCGATCACTCGTCGGTCCGTATGGACTTGACGGTTTTCAATCACAGCGCGCTATCACAAGGACTTAGACCGGCGTGAAGCCAAAGCCAAAGCCGCTGGACGTTCGTTCCCCAGAGCCCTCTATCAGGCCCGCTACCGGCTCACGGAGCTGAGTCGGCAGTTCCTCCGTTGGATACGGGACCACCTCATACGCGAGACCTGCTACGGGCCAGCCCTAGCTCTCCTACGCCCCCTTATGGCGCAATACTTATTGGCATTTCATGGACAGGGTTCCGAAAACCCAAAAGGGTATCTGCGACTGAAGGCTCAGCGCGGCGGTTGGGGCAGTTCGAAGCTTGGTGGGGCTGCCCGGCTCGGCTCGAAACGAGGTGCATCCCCAAGTTGTCG
>CAINDV010000721.1 GCA_903847485.1 uncultured Verrucomicrobiota bacterium | reverse complement strand
TATGCAAGGCATATATTGCGGCACAGGCATATATTGCTTGCTACACATTTATGCAAATCACTAACAAACCCGTTGTTTTGGTCAATTTCCTAAGGAAGTTAGGTTAATGGGTGACCCCTTCACGGCGGGGGGTTGCCCGGCCACAATGAAAATTGCCGCGCCCGGAGCTTGCTTTATTCCGGCCGCTACCCTCTTCTTGTGCGCGGTACCATGAGTCACCCGACTAACCAACCTACCCCGGCTGACCCGGCGGCGGCGGCACCCGCCCCGACGGCCACCAATTCCGGGCCGCCACTGCGTCAGCGCGCCGAAGCGGCCTTCCGGGCGCAAGCCGTCCAGTCGCCAGAAGACCTCGCCGTCCAGTCGCCGGAGGAAGCGCAGCGGACGCTCCACAAACTCCGCGTCCATCAGATTGAGCTGGAGATGCAGAACAACGAGTTGCGCCAGTCCCAGGCGGAACTGGCTGCCGCCAAGGACCGCTACTTAGACCTCTACGACCAGGCCCCGGTGGGCTATCTCACCCTCAGCGAAAAGGGGCCGATTCTGGAGTCCAACCTTACCGCCGCCAAGCTGTTGGGGGTGGTGCGGGGCGCGCTGGTCAAGCAGCCGCTCTCCCGGTTCATCCTCCCCGCGGACCAGGACATCTGTTACGTATTCCGCCAACAACTCCTGGCTACCGAAGCCCCGCAGGCGTGCGAGTTGCGGATGGTGAAAGAGGGTGGGCCGCTCCTCTGGGCACGGCTGGAGGGCACCTTGGTGCTGGAGGAAGGCGTCCCTCCCGTGAGCCGCATCGTGGTGATCGACATCACCGAGCGCAAACGCCATGAAGTGGTCATGGCGGCCCGCTTGCGACTGCTGACCCTCGCCCCGGCGCACACGCTGGCGGAGCTGCTGCGCGCCACCTTGGACGAAGCGGAGGCGCTCAGCGGCAGTAGCATCGGCTTCTACCACTTCCTGGAGGCGGACCAGAAGACGCTGTGGCTCCAGGCTTGGTCCACGAATACCACGCGGAACATGTGTCGGGCGGAGGGTGCCGGCACGCATTACCCGGTGGATCAAGCGGGGGTCTGGGTGGATTGCATTCGCCAGCGCCAGGCGGTGATTCACAACGACTTCGCCACCGTGCCGCATCGCAAGGGAATGCCGCCGGGCCATGCCACGGTGGTGCGCGAACTGGTGGTGCCCGTCATGCGGGGTGGCCAGATCACGGCGATTCTGGGCGTGGGCAACAAACCCACGGATTACACCGCGGAAGACGTCAAAGCCGTCTCGGCACTGGCTGACCTTGCCTGGGGCATCGCGGAGAACAAGCTGGTGCAGACGGAGCTGTTGCAACGCAACGCGGAACTCACGCGCTTTCATGAGGCCGTGGTGGGCCGGGAGTTGCGGATGATTGAGCTGAAGGAGCAAGTCAACGATCTGTGCCGGCAGTTGGGCCAACCGCCCCGCTATGTTACCTCGGAACCAGTCTCGGTGCCGGTTCCCAAACCTGACGAAGCTTCCCGATGAACCCGCCTTCGCCGCTCGCAACCCCGCCCGGTTCTGTGTGTGACCGGAAGCGGTTCCTGGTCTCTGGCCCGCGGGGAGGAGGGGTCGCTTTCTTCAGCACGCCGGCCCTACCCATTGACCTGCCGTTGGAGCGCCGACATTCGTGTCGGCGTGATCCTGCCCTCCAAGCCCCGCCGACATGATTGTCGGCGCTCCGACCGCTTGGTTCCTGGCCTCAATGCGCGGTTATGGGAC
>CAINDV010000720.1 GCA_903847485.1 uncultured Verrucomicrobiota bacterium | reverse complement strand
TCGTTGTAACCTTCCCAGCCGATGCCGAAGCAATCCAGCGCGATGCCTTGCTTGCGGAAGTGCTCCACCTTTTCCTTCAGCGAAGCGGGGGAAACGTCGCCGAGATTTGCCGCGCCATCGGTGAGGAGCACCACGCGGTTCATGCCGTTCGCCATGTAATAACCCAGCGCCGTCCGGTAGGCGACGGCCATCGCGTCTTCCAGGTTCGTGCCGCCCTGCGGCGTGAGATTGCCGACGCGATCCACGAGTTCGCCCGCCTGGCTGCCGGGCAGACCATCCACCCAAAGCCGCGCCGTCCGGGCGAAAGCCACCACGCTGACTTTGTCCTGCGGCTGCAACTGCGTGGCGAGCACGCGCAACGCCTCGCGGATGATCTGGACGCGGTCGGCGCGCTCCATCGAGCCGGAGTTGTCGAGCAACAGCACCAGGTTGAGCGGGCGGTTGCCGGCGCGACCGGCGGCGGCGGTCTTGATGGAGAAGCGCAGCGCGTCGCGGTTGTGGGCGAATGGGTAGCGGGAGCGTTCCCAGGCGAACGCGATGGGCGCGCCGGGCGCTGGCTCCGGGTCGCGGTAGTCGAGGGCGTTGATGAACTCCTCGCTGCGGATGGAAGCGGCCTCCGGCATCACGCCTTTCTCCAAACTCGCCTGCGCCAGCTTGAAAGAAACGTCCGCGACGTTCAGCGAGAAGGTGGAGAAAGGATTCTCGGCGGTGACGACTTCGGGCTGGGGCACTGGGGCACCGGGGGGCGGCTTGGGTGGCGGTGGTGGCTCGACCTTTTCCGTCACGGTCGTGGCCTGCTGCTCAAGGCGCTTCAGTTCCGCCTCCGCTTGCCGAATCTCTCGCTCCGCCTTCAGAACCCCCTCGGTCATGCCGGAAAGCGAGCTGTCTGCGGTGGAGGCCCGCATTTCCCTCTTGTACTGCACAAATTCTTCGGCGACGGCGTTGGCGATGCTCGCGGCTTCGTCCGGGGGTTTCCCCTTTGGCCCGAATGTCAAAGATGCTGGTTTTCGGTTCGATAGCCACGTCCACCTTGTCCTTGAGTTGCGCGGCCTTGTCTGGGCTGAGTTTGAGTTTCTCTGCGACTCGCGCCAAAACTGCCCCAGACTTCATCAACTGAGCCTGCGTGCCCAAGTAGTTGGACATCTCTTCCGTGTAGGCGCCAGCCTGAGAACCGTCGGAGATCCTAAGTGGGGCTGAGGTGATCAAGCGAGCCGACCGTTCCGCTTCGCCAGCCCCAAGAGCCAACTTGGTTCGCTCCCATACTGTCGGAGCTTTCGCGGTTTCAGCCTTGGCGCGCTCCATGATTGTCTCGCCTGCCGGGCTCACCTGTTTGTTAACATCCAGCGACCGCATTGTCTGTAGCGTCCCACTGTACTTGCCCCGAAGCTCCTCCAATTCCCTCCGCTTCTCCGCGACGGCCTTGGCCTCAACCTTTTGCCCGACTTGAGCTTCGAGGCTAGCCAACTTCTTCTGAGCCTGGTCGGTGTCCTGGTCCCGCCCGTTACGCCGCTCTTCCAGCCTTTCGGTGGTGACCGCCTTCTCGGCGGACTGCTGCGATTCCGAGCGGAAGAGCCGGCCCACCAGCGGAACGTCGCCCAGCGCGGGAACAGGACCGGCGGCGTTGGCGGGTTGGTTCGCGGGCACGGCACCGTTGGCGTCAGCCAGGAAATGAAACGCCGCGGTGTCATCACTGGTCTGGCCCGTGACTGGGCCGCTGGACGGCTTCGCGGGCGAGGTGGTGCTGGCCGGCTTCTCTTCACTAAACTGGCGCTCTTCACCCAACTTGAAGATGAAATTCAAGTCCTTCGCCGGTTCGGCCTTCGCCAACTTCCGGTTCAGCGACAACTCCAGGTTACCAACCGTCCGCGGCCGTGCCGGGGTGTCGAACGCGGCGACACTGCTGTTCTGGATTTCGACCCAGTGAGCGGCTTCCTTGGCGGCGGTTTCGGCAAGACTTTCGACGTTCTTGCCGCCGGCAGGAAGCTCCGCCGGTGTGCCCTTCAGCGTCGGCATGGGGAGACGAATGGCGTTGGCGGCTACATCGCCTCCGCGCGTATCGTCCAGCGCGAGCTTGGCCTGCGGCCCGCCGACTTCCGCACCGCGGACGGTGCCAGAGAGACGATCCTGAAAACCCACCGCTCCGTCAGAGCGCGTTCCGAACGCCCCGAGGCCATCGGCGCCGATATTGACGCTGCTCTCGGCCACTTCCTTGGCTTGCTTTTCGAAGCCCCACTGGTTGGCGGACCCACCGGCCTTTGCGTCTTCGGCATCGAACATCAGGATGCGGCCGCTAAGGTCGCCCTCGGCGGACTTGGTGGGCGGCACCACGTAGGCATAGCGTCGGCGGAACGCGTTATCGTTCTTCGCCTCCAGTACCCCGATGGCGTCAGCGTCGGCCAATCCGAGCGAGCGATTCTCAGGGTCGGCAACCACTTTTTCGCCAGCTACTCTTTCGTCACCAGCCTGGGCAGGCTTGAGCGCCGCGTCCTTTCCCGCAACGCCGAGCCGGTCAATGCGCTTGTTAAGTTCAAACTGGTCACCGGCGCTGCCGCTCGGACCATTGACCGAAAAGTAGTTTTTAGTGGCGAGAGCCGGGGCCTTGTCGCTGACGCCGCCATAAAGGTCGCCGCCATTGACCGCGAGGGTACTGGTGCCGCTGACTGTGCCCGCCGGTGCCGCCGGTTTGCCCCCGGCGGGAAGCCTGGTGTCGGCGAACCCGATGACATTGGTCGAGAAGACAATCGCCTTCGCTTTGGCCTCCCGGCCAAGGGATTCCTTCTCCGCCGCCTTGCCGAACCACGACTCGCTCCCGCTTCTATTGCCCACCGGCGCTCCGCCCGGTTTCCCCGCGGCGGCGATGCCGCTGGAAGGCGTGGCCGAGCCGCCGCCGCCAAAGCCGCCGCCGCCGCTGCCAAAGCCGCGCAAACCGGAGGTGATACTCTCGTCGGTGACAGGAGGCGCCGCCGGAGCCGGGGCAGCGACGATGCCCGCCACTTGGGCGCCATGCGTCGCCACTGCGAGGACGGGAGAGTCCGCCGGCGGCGGCGGAACCGGCAGTGGCGTCGCTGGAGGCGGCATGACCGCAGGCGTAGCGGGTTCCCCCGAGAAGGCCGGGGGAACGTTCGCGGCTGTAGCGTATTTATCCTCAGTCCGCTCCTCCATGTCTTGCTTCAACGACAGAACCCTGGACGCGGGTAGGCGTTGCGACTTCATCTTCGCCGAGCCAAGTGCCGGCAGGAACAATCCGACCATGATGACAACTGCCGTGAGGCACACCAGCGCCGGCACCAGCCAGCGAAAGGGCTTCCGCTGGGGCGGCAGCGGCGGAATCCCGAGCTGGCGCGGCGTTGGAAGCTTGAAGTGGTTCAGCAGTTTCTCGCGGCGCTCCGGCGCAATCTGGCGCGGTGCGGCAGGCGCGGCGGCCTCTTCCGACGGAGCGATGGCGGCGGCGCGGATGAGGCCGATGGTCTGCTTCAGCCGGGCCAGGAGTTGCCCCAAGGCGACGTCGTTGGCGACGAGCTGCAACATGGCGCCGGCCTCGGCGGGGGGAAGTTCACCGAGCAGGAGCGCGGTAAGGCGCACCTCAATTTCCTCGCGGGTCAGATGGGGAAGATCCGGGTTCATGGTATGACTCCGGCGCGGGCGAGTTCGTCCGCCATGGTTTTCAACGCGTGGTGCAGCGTGTAGCCGACCAGGCCGGCACTGAGGCCGGTGCGGACGCTCATTTCCTGGTAGGACAGATCTTCGTGGAATTTCAGCCGGATCAACTCCTGGCTGCGGTCGTCCAGGCTTTGCAGGCTCAGGCGCACCAGGCCAAGGCTTTCGGCGTGGGCGATCTGCTCGTCGGGCAGCGGCTGCGGATCAGCCGGCTCAGCGGCGGGCGGGGCGCCCGGGTCCGGCGGTGCCAGCGGCTCGGCGCGGCCGGCGGCGCGGCGGTGATTGAGCGCGAGGTTGTGAACCGTGCGGAACAACCACCGGCGCGGCTCGCGGACCTCGGCAAACTGGACATGCAACTTCATGAACGCATCCTGGAGAACGTCTTCCGCCGCGGACCCGTCACCGGTCAGGCGGCAGGCGTAGGCGAGCAGGGGCGCTTCGAGTTCGCCAAACAGCGACTCGAGAGATTCACCGCCGGGCATCCCGGCATTCGCGGCATTGCTGTGCGCCACGTCCATTTCCTGATTACCTATATCACCATCGCCAGCGGGCTTCGCCATCCGGGGAAACTTCCGCAGCCGGCTTCGACGTTCACTATCATTGACACACCAGCGGACGATTCCTTAGACGATTTGTCGTAGGACAGGCGTCGCGCCTGTCTCCATCTTCATATCAAAAGCGGGAGTCGCGCGAATCCCACTTATGATGTGAAGAGGGAGAGAGGTGCGACGCCTGTCCTACGCCGCTGGCATCCAGGCAAATCATGGCCTCGCCTCCCGTAGATCTGCGTGAGGGACAGCTTGGGAAGCCCTTTCGGGGTGAGCGGAATGCTGTTGTGCCTTGCCCTCCAGGCTTCGGTGGCGGCTTGCGCTTTGGCGACCAGCGAACGAAATGACTTCCCAGATTCGATGACGGTCATACTGACAAAAAGGTCGAGCATCCTGCCAGGAATAGAAAGGTTTTTCCGTTTGCCCTGCATGTCCAGAGTGCTCCTCCAAGTTGTCGGTAGCGGCCGGCAGCGATGCCCCGTAACCCGGTATTTCACACGCTGCCTGATTTGACGACAGACTGGAGCGCCGGTTTGCAACCGGCTTGGCGGTTTCCGCGCACCCAAAGCCGGTTGCAAACTGGCGCTCCATCCGAAGTCTGTGAAATTCGCGGGGTAATGCACTCGTTCCGGGCTGGAGCCGCCGGTCACTTGCCGTATTCGATGCCTTTCTTCGCAGCCTGGGCGCGAACGGTCGCCGCCACCTGGTCATCGAAGGAATCCACTTTGCCGGATGCGGCGAGACGCTTGCGCTCCTGGGCAATATAGCCCTCGCGTTCCTGGTTCAGCTTCTGGATGCGCTGCTGCAACTCGGTACGTTCCTTCTGCTTCTTGTCGAGCTCTGCCTTGAGGGCGGCGGAGTCAAGTCCCCGAAGCTCCTCGGGCAGTTGGTCCGGCTTCAGCGTCCCCAGCTTTGCCTTGCCGCTGGCCAGTGCGTCGAGCAGTTCGCCGTCGCCCTGCACGGCCACGCCGGAGGCGGCGTTGAACCGCAACCGCTCGGCGGCCACGGACGCCGGGGCTGTTTCGGACGCGGCTTGCTTGGCTAGGACGTCCTTGCGTGCTCCCGCGTCACCGTAAGCGACGAGCGTCCCACCGAGCCGACGGTTGAGGGCCGCCAAGTCGGCGTCCATCGGCGTCGCCATCGCCACCATGCCGCCGGATTGGGGAATGGCGGCGAAACTGCCTTCGGACAGGGAGGCAATCTGTTTCCAGACCGTCGTGGTCTCGCCGTTGACGCCGCATTGGACGGTGTTGATGAGCAGATCGTGCTGCACGGCTTCCTGGCAGACGGCGGGATACTTGATGTCATCGGGATAGTCCATGTGGGGCGGCGAGTCGCCGACGAGGAAGATGAGCTTCAGCGTCTGGCGGTCCTGGCTCCAGGACATCCGGGTTGCGGCCTCGTGCAAGGCCTGGTTCACGGACTCCGGTGTGTCGCCGCCGCCTTCCGCGCGAAGCTGCTGAAGCGCGCCATAGACGGCGTCAATGTCGTTGGTCAGATCGAAGTGTTTGGTGATGTAGGCGTCGCTGCGGTCCCGGTAGGCCACCAGGCCGAGGCGCAGGTCGGGCGTGGGCTTGGCGCTGACCATTTCGTTGGCAATGGACCATATCTTCTGCTTGGCGCCCTCGATCAACCCACCCATGGAGCTGGTGGTGTCGAGGACGAAGCAGACCTCAATCTTCGCTCTGGCAGGAGCGGCGTTGGTGGTGGCTGCGGTTGCGCTGGCGGAGTATCCGGGCGCGAGGGCGCCAAGGGCCAGCAAGGGGATGAGTGGCGTGATGTGTTTCATGATTTTCCTTTTCCAGTGTCGTCGTAGATTTCGTAAATGGTACCGTCGAGAACGAATTGAACATTGTTCCCCAGCGCCAGCCAGGAGCGGGACTGGGACTGCTTGCGAAGCAGGTCGAAATACTCCGGCGAGTTGAACTGCACCCGCACGCGCCGGGCGGCCTGGTTCTTCTGCACCTCGGAGTCCACCCATTGGCTGCCGTTCTGGAAGAAGTTTCGTCCCGCTACGAAGCGCTGCTGCTGGGAATACTGCGTGACGCGGTCCGCGGCTTCGGCATCGGGCTTGGCGACGCTACCTACGCTTGCTCCGCTGGCCAGCGGCGCGGCGGGCATGGCCCAGGACCGGCGGTTGGCCTCGGCGCGCTGCACGGTGGAAGCTTCGGCGACATTCCCGGCTTTTCGCATCCCCATGCTGTAGCGCGCCACGGACACCGCGGCGTCACCGGATTTGTCCTTGGCGAGGCCATCGAAGGCCTGGTTGGCGAGCGCGAGCGCGGGGCGATCGGCGCGCAGTTGCGACATGGATTGCATCGCCAGCGGCACGTTGCGCCTGCCTTCGTCCTCGACGATCAGGTAGGCGGTGTAGGGCGTCACAATGCCATACTTGCGGGCCAAGTCGGTGACCTCGTCCTTCAACTCGGCGTTTTCGCCGTGAAGACGGATTTCATCGAGCAGCCAGCCGACGCGCCGGGTGGCCCAAAGGCGCGGGATGAAGTCGTGTTCGCTCGCCGTCGCCGGGAACTTTACCTCGTAAGTGAACTTCTTCGCCGAGCCGTTCATGGTACCTTCCAACACGGCGGCGGAATCGCCCTGGCCGGAGTAACGGCCCACCAGAACAACCTGGTCGCCGCGGAAAAGGTCCGGCAGCGGGCTGGGATAAAGCTTCGTCGTGCGAATGTCACCGGTGAAAGTCAGCGTGGGATTGGCCAGGACCGGGTCTTTGATCTTCGCGAAGAAGCTCGACACCTTCACCTCCAGATCTTCCTCCGGCAGGACGTATTGGCTGAAGGCGCGGGTTGCATCGGTGATCTTGTCCAGCAAGTGCGGGTTTACGTCGGTGCCGAGGCCGAAGACGAAGACGCGCGTCGAGCCGGCGTCTTTCTTCACCCTGGCGAGGATCTGGTTTTCGTCGGTGGTGCCGATGGTGGGCCGGCCGTCGGTGAGGAAGATGACGACGAAGGGGCGGCGCACCGAAAGCGGCGCCAGCCCGTTGTTCTCGTCCGAAAACTCGCGGCTCCGTGCCAACCCCAGCACTTTTTGCAGCGCGTCGTCAATCGCCGTGCCGCCGATGGGCTTCAGGCCCCGGATGAAGTCGTCCGCCTTGGCGCGACTGGGCTTCGCCGCCTCGGTGAGCTTGCCGAAAAGCGGCTCCACTTCCGTGGAGAAGCGTAGAATCTCGAAGCGGTCGCCGTCGTTGAGATTCTCCACGCAGAACTGAAGCGCCTTCTTCGCCTGCTCGAGCTTGTTGCCAGCCATCGAGCCGGAGGTGTCGAGCACGAACGCCACGTCCTTGGGCTGGACGGGCTGGGTCTTCAGCTCCACGCCCGGTGCGGCGAGCAGGAGGAAATAGCCGTCTTCGCCCGCCGTGCGGTGCGCCAGCAGGTTGACACCGATCTCGTCCGGTTCCGGCGCAAAATAGAGCGTGAAATCCGCGTCTGGCTGCACGTTCGCGGCCTCATAGCCGGCGGTGGCGCGCTGCGGGCCGTCGCGCCGCACCTCGACGGCGTGACTGGGCGAGTAGATCGTCTTGAGCGGGCGCTTGGTCTCCAGCGTGACCTTCACGCTGACGTTCTTCACTGGTTTGGCGGAATACTTCTCCGTGCCCAGCGGCAGCGAGTAGCCGACGAGGCCGGAGTCGGACTTTAGCAATTGCGTGTATGAAAGCGTGATGCGCTTCGGGCTGCGGGGCTCGATGGGGAAAATGCGAACCTTGAACACGTCCTGGTCGGAGTATTCGAGCAGGGCCGGGTCACGCATCTGGCGCACGATGTTCTCGTAAATGCCGCGCGCCTTGTCCGCGGCCAACAGCTCGGCTTCGACCTTCTTGCCGTCAATTTCCATGCTGAAGCGGTCGAGTTGCGCGCCTTTCGGGACGGGGAAAAGGAAGGTGCCTTCGAGCCGCGCCGCGTTGGGATTGTAGAATTCCTGGTCCACCGTGGTCACCGCAACCTGGTCCTGGATGCGGGCGGTGACTTTGGCGGAAGTAATCTCCAGCGGCGAAAAGGCATGAGGTGTCGGCGGCGGCCACGGACGCGGCGGTGCCGGCGGATGCCGCGGCCAGATCGGCGGCATCACGACCGGCGGACGCCAGCCGTCCTGCTCCGGCACGATGATAAGGCCCACGGCGAAGACATTCATGGTCGCACCCAGCAGCGCGAGCATCCCGACGGAAGAGAGCAATCGTTTCATGCGTCATTGGACGGGGTCGCCGGAGAAATGCTCCCGATGCCCCCGCCGGGCGTAGCGGTGCGATTGAAAGTGGCGGTCAATTGTTTTTGCATTGCGGCGATTTCCAGCGCGTTGACTCAAATTAAATGACACCGAGCGGATGGGGCTGGGAAGCGGAAAAAGGCATCGTTGACTCATGGAATAACGACACTGGGCACCAGTTTGCCAGTGTCTTTATTCTATGAGTCAACGATGCCTTTTCCCGCTTCCCAGCCCCATCCGCTCGGTGTCATTTAATTTGAGTCAACGCGCCCAGCAAAAAATGAAGAAAGTTGTTGCCCTATCGCTTACAATGGCTACAATCCAGCCGTGACCGACCGAAAAGCAATTCTCCCTGAACTGCGGAGCGTCCAGAAAGCAATTTCCTATCAGCTGTTGGCCGCGCCGCGAAGTAAGAGCCAGAAGCGGATAACGGATGAATGGCTTGTGAAGAGTCGAGGGTCAAAAGAATTCAGCACATGAAATATGAAAATACCTGTCTTGACTAGCGGGCTTGGGTTGTGCGCGTTACTAGCCGGAGGGTGTGCGACGGAATCGCACCGTGCGGTTGATGTGCAGCAGGTGTCTGCGGCCAACCGCCCCTACACTGGGGCTAAACAGTCCCTGGTGGTGGGAAAATTCGAAAACAGGTCGAGCTACATGCGAGGGCTATTCTCCGACGGAGTTGATCGGTTGGGTGGGCAGGCCAAGACAGTCCTTATGGCCCATCTACAGCAATCAGGACGTTTTTCGGTTATGGACCGGGACAACGCCGAGGAGACAAAGACCGAAGCGGCGTTGATTGGACGCAGCCAGACGCTTAAAGGAGCGAGCTATGCTTTGACAGGCAGCGTAACGGAATTTGGCCGCAAAGAAACAGGAGACCAGGCCTTGTTCGGAATAATGGGCTCTGGCAAACAGCAAGTGGCTTACTGTAAGGTGACAGTCAACGTCGTGGATGTTCTGACGTCGGAACTAGTGTTCTCGGTTCAGGGAGCCGGTGAGTATTCGCTGAGCAACCGCGAAGTGATAGGATTTGGATCGACGGCTGCGTACGATTCTACTTTGAATGGGAAGGTTTTGGATTTAGCGATGAGGCAGTCCGTGGATGCGTTGGCTACCGGTTTGGAATCAGGTAAATGGGGAGCAGGAAAATGAGAATCAATACATACGTTTCATCCTTGTGGTTGTTAGGTATCATCGCGCTGGCTGGTTGCCAGAGCTCCAAGCCACTTAGCTACTGGGGCAACTACGAAGGCGCAGCCTACACGAAATACAAAACGCCGGGCGACGCAGCACCAGACATCCAAATTGCGAGGTTGCAAGAGGATCTGGATAAAGCCGCCGCCAAAGGGCTGAATCCGAATCCAGGGTTGCATGCGTATCTTGGGTTTGTTTATTACGAGGCCGGAAAAATGGCAGAGGCGGCAGAGGAGTTTGAGGCCGAAAAACGCCTTTACCCCGAATCCGCTCAGCTTATGGACCGTCTGATCGCCAAACTCAAAACCAAGTGACTGGTATGAAACCAAGCTTGATTCTCTCCTTGTCCCTCCTGGTGGTTTTGTGCTTCGGATGTAAGACGGTGCCGAAGGACTACACCGAATTTCGCAAACACCAACCTCGGTCAATTCTTGTTCTTCCTCCCATCAACAATTCAACGGAAGTGTTGGGTGGCTACAGTTTTTACACGACCGTCACACGACCGATTGCGGAATTGGGGTACTACGTTTTCCCAGTGGTGGTGGTGGACCAGTTTTTGAAGGAAAACGGATTGCCGATGCCGGACGAAATGCATCAAGCGCCAATGGACAAGCTACAGGAAGTGTTTGGGGCCGACGCTGTTTTATACGTAAAAATCAGCAAATACGGCAGTAAGTACCAAGTTATCTCGGCAAACACGGTTGTGGAAGCAAGCGCCAGATTGGTGGACGCTAAAACGGGAATCTGCATTTGGGAAAACACTGTAACGGCCCAGGGGGGCGGCAATTCCGGGCTGCTGGAGGCACTGGTGGGGCAGATTGTCAACAAGCTTACAGATCAGGCCCATGATGTTGCCACGATGGCGGCGGCTCAGTTGGTAAGTCAGCCTGGGCAGGGGTTGCTGTTGGGACCCAGACATCCGCAGTATAAGCCGTAACGGCAGATGGCTTGTGGAGGGCAGACTGCGCTGTCTGTTCATCCCACCGACTGGTTGCTCATTCTGATTAAACTGCTCTGTGCTGCTGTCGAATGGACGGCCCCGGAAAGGGGTCAGTTCTTGGTTTTGTTCACTGACACGCTTTTACCTGGCGTCAGGTTGGCGGCGAACTATGCCTTTGCCCAAATCAGCGTGCGAGTTCCTAAGGGTGTGTGACCGCTCAGTAACCCAAAGTTGATAAGCAGGCTGGGCGCTCATTTTGTGGTTGCATATTGTATCTATACAGATACAGTACCGTCATGAAACCGAATCTCGATGCTCTCCTCCAAGAACGACAAGCCCTCGTCCAACAAATGCAGTCCATTGACCGGCTCCGCCGCGGCTCTTTGAGCAAACAGTTCTTCCAACCCCACCCGCCCGGCCCCACCAACCCCCGCGGCCCCTACTACGTTCTCCAAGGTTTCTTCCACGGCCAAAAGTTTTCCCAACGCATCCCCAGGGACCAAGCGGCCCAAGTCGAGCAGGATGTGGATAATTACCGGCGCTTCCAGGGACTGGCCGAGGACTTTGTCACCGTGAGCGACCAGATCACTCGGCTGCAAGACCAACACCCCGACAGTAAAAAAAACTCCAGCCCCAAGAGGTCGCCCACGCCCAGTGCCAGGAAACGGACGCCTTCTTAAGGCTCGTCCGCCAAAGCCTGGCGCAACAGGGAGTGGCCAACATGGAGGCGGTCGAGTTGGGCTTGCGCGAGGCCCTCTTCAAGGATGGGCGGCGCTTGCTGGAACAACTCTACAACTCCGCCGACCTGCGCGTGCCCGACAACGCCAGCCGGCCCGGGGAAAAATGCCATCCCGACCGGGCCAAGGACATCCACACGCTCTTTGGCTCCATTCAAGTCGAGCGCAACTATTTCTACCGGCCTGAGACGCACACGGGGCGGTGTCCGCTCGACCAGGCGCTGGGGTTGATCCACAGCTTCTCCCCCGCCTTGGTGCGGTTGGCCGCCCGCGCGGCGGCCAAAGAAGGTTACGAATCCGCCAGCCAGGATCTGTTGGCCCAGGCGGGCGTGGCCCTGGAGGGACGTCAGATCCAACGTTTGGTCAACCTCATCGCCCCGGCGGTGGCCGCCCAGTTGGAAAAAGGCGCGGTCACCGGGGGCGAGGCGATTCCCATTCTGTATGCCGAGGTCGATGGCCCCGGCGTGCCGATGGTGGCGGAAGAACTGGCCGGCCGGCCTGGCAAACAGGAGGATGGTTCGGCCCGGACGCGGGAGGCCAAACTGGGCGCTATCTTTACCCAGACGCAAACCGACGAGGAGGGGTTGCCGGTGCGCGATCACGCGTCCACCACCTACGTGGGCAGTTTTGAGGCGGCACCTGACTTCGGCTCCCGCCTCCTGGCCGAAGCGCGGCGGCGGGGGCTGGGCCGGGCGTTGAAGGTGGTCTTTCTTGGCGA
>CAINDV010000719.1 GCA_903847485.1 uncultured Verrucomicrobiota bacterium | reverse complement strand
GACGAGAATACGCGGTTTGATAAGTGATGTATCAGTCATGGTGGGGGCTTTCAAAAAGGTGGGCTGACCTGCGGATTCTCAACTCTTCGGCACAAGGCAGAAGTTCTGTTTTGTGGGGCCGATTCGCGCTTCATAGCACTAACAATGGTCCCCCGCGGTTAACTTCTCGCTCCATCGCTTCCGCCAATCGGACAAACTGTGCCTCCATCTCCGGCAGACGAGCCGCGACGGTTTCCAAGTCTCCGGCCCGGCCGGCTTCCTCCATCTCGAAGGCCACGGCGCGCAGGGCATCTCCGCCGACATTACTCGCTGCACCCTTGATGGCATGGGCCTGGCTCCCGGCGCCAGCGGCGTCACCGGCTTGCAGAGCAACCATCAACGCCTCGATTTGCCGGGGCATGTCCTTCAGAAAAACACGGATCACTACCTGCACCACCTCTTCGTCATCCGCCAGCCGGGTCATGATAGCCGCCTTGTCGAATATCAAGGGCGAGTTGGAACTGCTGCGTGACGAAGGGCAGCCGCCCGCAGCCGCCCGCTCTCTCTCCTGGCCGGGTTCCGCATTCCGCGCTCCGCTTTCCAGGCTCCTCTGCGGCAACCATTTGTCCAGCGCTTCCGCCGAGGCTTGGAGCGATACCGGTTTGGTGAGGTAGTCGTTCATGCCCGCCGCCAGACAACGCTCCCGGTCTCCCAGCATGGCACGAGCGGTCATGGCAATGATAGGAACTTGGTGGTTGAGCACGAGCGATTGCTGATTGCGGATTTGGCGGGTCGCTTCTAGTCCATCTATTCCTGGCATCTGCACGTCCATCAGGACCAGGTCATAGGGCAACGTGGCGAGGGAATTGAGCACTTCCACGCCGTTGGCCACCACGTCCGCGCGCAGGCCCAGTTTCTTCAAGATACCCAGAGCCACCTGTTGGTTGGTCAGGTTGTCTTCGGCGACTAGGATGCGCAACCCGTCCCGGCACTGTCTCTGAATCGGGCACAGAGGTGCTTGGGGAGCGGCGCTTGGCACGCTGGCCAGCAGGCTCTGGAGGAGTTCCGCCTTCCGCGCCGGTTTGGTCAGGCAGGCGAAAACTCCGAGGTCTGTCATCTGCTGTCGGTCGTCGTTCCGTACTGACGAGGTCAGCATGACTAGGCGCATGGCTTTTAGAGTAGCGTCCGCCCGGATGCCCTGCCCCAAGGTCAGGCCGTCCATACCAGGCATCTGCATATCCAGAATGGCGGTCTGGAATGGATCGCCAGCCGCCGCCGCTCGCGCCAACACTTGCAGGGCGGTGGGCCCATCCGGAGCCTCTTCCGCACGCCCGCCCCAGGCGCAGAGTTGCGTCGTCAGCACCTCGCGGTTGGTAGCGTTGTCGTCCACCACCAGAATGCGGGCGCCTTGCAAGGCAGCCTCTTGCTGAGAGTCGGGCCGAGGCTCCGCCGGCCGGCCAAAACGCGCTGTGAACCAGAACTCCGAGCCCTGACCGAAGACGCTCGTAACGCCGATCTCGCCACCCATGAGGTGGGCGAGTTGTTTTGAGATGGCCAAGCCCAGGCCGGTGCCGCCGTACTGGCGGGTCGTCGAAGTGTCCACTTGGGTGAACTTGTGAAACAGCAGCGCCTGCTTGTCGGCCGGAATGCCGAGGCCCGTGTCGCGCACTGCGAAGCGCACGACGACCTGGGCGTCAGTGGCCGTTACCAGGCTGGCCCGCACGGCGACTTCGCCCTTCTGAGTAAACTTCACGGCATTGCCAGCCAGGTTGAGGAGCACTTGGCGCAGACGGCCGGGATCGCCGCGGAGTTGGGTGGGCACGTCTGGGGCGGCGGCACAGATAAACTCGAGGTCTTTCTCGGGGACGCGCAAGGCCACCACGGCCGCGAAATCATCCAACACGGCGGCCAGGTCGAAGTTGAGCGCCTCCAAGTCAAGCTTGCCGGCTTCAATCTTGGAGAAGTCCAGAATGTCGTTGATGACCGTCAGCAGGGTAGAGCCAGAGGTATTGATCTTTTGCAGGTAGTCACGCTGCTTGGCAGTCAGTTCGGTTTTGAGCGCCAGGTGCGACAGGCCGAT
>CAINDV010000718.1 GCA_903847485.1 uncultured Verrucomicrobiota bacterium | reverse complement strand
GCTTGGCCGCGAAGGCCTGCCAGACGGCGGCAAGATCGTCGCAGTAGGCTTGCGGATCGCGGCTTTTCGCGATGGCGGCCTGCTGGACCTTCTGGCCGTGCTCGTCAATGCCGGTCAGGAAAAAAGTTTCCTGCCCCAGGCTGCGGTGGGCACGGGCGATAACGTCGGCGATGATCTTCTCGTAAGCGTGGCCGAGGTGCGGCGCGCCGTTGACGTAATCAATCGCGGTGGTCAGGTAGAAGCTTTTGCTCATCCGGGGACAGTGTGCGGCAACGGGCGGGCCTTGGCAACCTTGGTGAGGGCGGCACTCCCGCTGGTGGCGTGAGATATGAGCGGCTTCTTGCCCTCTGGGGGGCTAGATCCAGAGGGCCATCACCCAAGTCCTCCTACAACCCGTCTGGGAAAGATAAAAACGGCCCGGATAACCGGGCCGTTCTTGGGAGGGAATCGAACCACGAGCCAGCCTCAACCGCGCTGGGTATTCCGACGACGGTAGTAAACTGCGCCTGCCCCCACACTCATAAGGACGGCCAGATTCATCAGGATCACGGAAGGCTCGGGAACCGCCGCAGTCACATACAAATTATCCATGGTCGGGTAAATCCCATCATTGGCGAATCTTGGATTGTGGATTTGAACAGAGGTGATGAGGGGGCCGCTGGTGACGAATCCAAGAAAGTCGCCCATGTTCGGCACGAAAACCTCATAGACGGTGGTGTCACTCAGACTCACACGCAAGAACGCCGCACCGAAAATTCCCGCAGCATCGGTGCCGTAAAAATTAGCCCCAACACCAGTAGCCCCCCCAGCGAGGATGTCAATCTGGAGGTAGGGATCCAAACCGTTATCGAGTGCCCCAATCGCTCCGAACAACGCAAAGCCACCCAACTCCGGAGGGCTACCAATACTGTAAGCCGGGCCGCCGCCGTTTGGATAGTTCAACGGGCCCGTTGCGCCCTCGTAGTTGAGGTCACCAAAGGTGTTCACCGAGAGAGGGACGTTAAACCTACTCAGAAACGTAGGCTTGTCGGTGTAAACCGCCGAACCGGCCACAGCACTTCCTGCGATGACGAACGCCGTTGCGACACCAAACACAATACCAATGATATTTTTCATATTCGCTACAATTTGTTACCGTTGTTCTAGTCTTGCACGCCCGGAAAGTTTCACCCGCGCGCACCGTTTTCCGCGGAACACGAAGGCATTAAGCACTCTGGACGGCGGGAAGTCAATTTTTTTTTTGAAATATTTTTCGCCCGCCGACAGAGCGTTTGATTCCAGCACCGCGAAACGCCCACACAAATCAAGCTGGCCGGCCGACAATCAGCAGCCTAAACTCCCACCGCTTATCCATCAATCGCATGATTCCGTTTCTCCGCACCACCGTGTCCGGTCTATTGCTTGCCCTTGCCAATGCGTCCTTGGCCTGGGATTACGAGGCGCACAGCGCCATCAATCAACTCGCGCTAAGCTCACTACCGGCGGATTTTCCCGCTTTTGTGCGGACGCCTTCGGCGCAGGAGCGCATCGCTTTTCTCAGCGGCGAACCGGATCGCTGGCGCAATACCCCAGACCTCGCCCTGCGTCATGGCAATGGCCCTGACCACTACTTTGATCTCGATAATCTGGCGGCTTACGACCTCAAGCCGGAACAATTACCCCTGTTTCGGTACGATTTTGTGGCGGCGCTGGCACTCTTCCGCGCCGCCCATCTGGCTCGTTTCACACCGCCGTCGCCCGCCCGGAACGAGGATCATACCCGCGAACTTCCTGGCTTGCTGCCGTGGGCGTTGGCCGAACAATACGGGAAGCTCAAATCCGCCTTCGCCTACCTCCGGGCCTTGCAGGCCGGCGGCACGGCGGACGAAATCCAGAACGCTCAGGACAATGTCATCTACCTCATGGGCGTGATGGGGCATCTCGCTGGCGACGCCTCGCAACCGCTGCACACCACGGTCCATCATCACGGGTGGGTGGGCACCAATCCGCGCGGCTACACGACCAACGGCACGATTCACGAATGGATTGACGGCGGCTTCTTCGGGAAAACCGGAGGTCTGGACCTGACCCAATTGCGCTCCGGCCTGCGCCCAGCCCAAGCGCTGAAGGAAGGCGGCCAAGGCGTGGAGGTTTTTGAGGCCATCGTCACCTGCCTCGCCACCCAGAACCGGCTCGTCGAACCGCTCTACCAACTCGACCGGGACGGCAAACTCAAGGCCGACAGCCCGGAGCGCGCCCAAGGCCGGGCCTTTTTGGAAAACCAGCTCCGCACCGGCGCGGCGTTGCTCGCCGATCTCTGGCTCTCGGCCTGGCGGCACGCACCGGAAGACCGTTACCTCAAGGGTAAACTGGCGGAACGCAAAGGCGCCTCCGCCCCGCCCGCCGCCAGGTAACCGTTCCGGCGACGGAGCGGCAGCCAATGACGTCGAGCCTGCGGTTTGAATGAACAGCCCGCTTCCCTAGCAGCCTGTCTGACTTAGCTCAAGGCGGCAGGCAAGGTGGTGGTGGTTTCCCGGACGGCTGTGAAAATGGGTTCTGGTTCATCGGTGGCGGAACCCACTTGGTGATGTTCTGGCGCGCCACTAAGGTTGCCACCGGG
>CAINDV010000717.1 GCA_903847485.1 uncultured Verrucomicrobiota bacterium | reverse complement strand
GCTTGGCCGCGCTATGTCTCCGCGTTAACTTCTGCCCGCTTCTATTGCATAGATACGGCTTAGCCTCAGACATTCTAACCCGTGGAGACTCGGTGCGCCGGCAGAGTTCCCCTCACCACAACTCTCTCCCCGTCCGACGGGGAGAGGGAGGGGCTGCAGCGTGCTCCCGGCCATTGCTTAACTAAACGGCAGTGCTCCGGGGGGAGCGGGTCTTTGGCCGTCGGCACGGCGGCGCCCGGAAAGTGAGCGGCACCGGGAATCCAGCCTCCCGGCAAAAGTGCTTGCGGTGTGCGCGCCTTTCGGACAGTCTCGCCACATGACTAACGCGAAATCGCTTTTGAGCCGGCACTACGTTCCATCCAGCATCCGCCAGGTTGGGGTGCTCTGCCTGGTGGCCCTGGCGTTAGGGCTGACGCAACTATTGTCGGCAGCCGAATCGCCAGCGCCGAAGAGAGTCGCCACCGTCGAGGGTATTACGGAATACCAGTTCGAGAATGGCCTGCGCCTGCTGCTTTTCCCCGACAACTCGCAATCTAAAGTGTCTTTGAACATGACTGTGCTGGTCGGTTCGCGGAACGAGGGTTACGGCGAGACGGGCATGGCGCACTTGCTGGAGCACATGGTCTTCAAAGGCACGCCGACGCACACCAACATTCCCCAGGCCCTCAACCAGCACGGCGCGCAGTTCAACGGCAGCACGTCGTCGGACCGCGTGAATTACTACGAGACGCTCGCCGCCACCGATGCGAATCTGGAGTTCGCCCTCGCACTGGAGGCTGACCGGTTGGTGAACTCGCTCATCAAGAAGGAAGACCTTGAGTCAGAGATGACCGTGGTCCGCAACGAGTTCGAACGCAGCGAAAACTCGCCGCAGGGCGTGCTTAACAAACGCATCGAGGCCGCCGCCTACGAGTGGCACAACTATGGCAAAACCACCATCGGCAACCGCAGTGACATTGAGCGCGTGCCGGTGGAGAACCTCCGCGCGTTTTACCGGAAGTTTTACCAACCCGACAACGTGGTGCTCGTGGTGGCGGGTAAGTTCGAGGAAGCGAAGGCGCTGGCGCTGGTCCATAAGCACTTCGGCACGCTGCCGCGCCCGGCCCGGAAGTTGGACCGCACCTGGACCGAAGAGCCGCCCCAGGACGGTGAGCGGCAGGTAACTCTGCGGCGGGTTGGCGATCTCGCTGCCGTAGGTGTGGTGTATCACATTCCTGCTGGCCCTCACGAGGATACGGCGGCGTTGCAAGTGCTCGCGAGTGTCCTCACCTCGCGACCGTCTGGGCGGCTTTACAAGGCACTCATTGAGACTAAGAAGGCTACCGGTGCCTCCGCGTTCGCGGGGCGCGAGCACGATCCCGGTTTGCTGAGTGCGAGCGCCGAGGTGCCGCGCGACGGTTCGCTCGACGAAGTCCGTGACTTACTCATTGCGACTATTGAGGAAGCGGGCGCGAAAGGCGTGACGGCGGAGGAAGTCAACCGCGCCAAGACCTCCATCCTCAAGCAGCGCGAGATGGCAGCGACCGACACGGCGCAGATCGGCATCTCGCTCAGTGAATGGGCCGCGCAAGGCGATTGGCGGCTCTATTTCCTGCATCGGGACCGCATTGAGCAAGTTACGCCGGAGAAGGTGCAGGCCGTGGCCGCGCGCTATCTCCAGCGCAACAACCGCACCGTCGGGGTTTTCATACCTAGCGAGAAAGCCGACCGCGTTGCCATCCCACCGACGCCCGAGGTGGCGGCGTTGGTTGCCAATTACAAAGGCCGCGCAGCTATTGCTGAAGGCGAGGTGTTCGAGGCCACGCCGGAGAATATCGAGGCCCGGGTGAAACGGTCGGAGTTGCCGGAGAGTATCAAGGTCACGCTGCTACCGAAGAAGTCGCGCGGCGAAGAAGTGCAACTCTCGCTCACGCTCCGTTACGGCAATGAAGAGAACCTGAAAGGCCTCGAACCGGCGGCGGGTTTCCTGGGTGAGTTGATGCTGCGCGGCACTAAGAAACTGAGTTACCAGCAACTCCGCGATGAACTCGACCGTCTTACCGCATCACTTAGCTCCGGCGGCGGGGGCGGCGGCCGGCGCGGGGGTGGTCGCCGTGGCGGAGGCGGAGGCGCGGGCGGCCCGGCGGGGGCAGTGAGTTATTCCATTCAAGCCAAACGCGATACGTTGCCGGCGGTGCTGGAGATTCTTCGCCAGGTCTTGCGCGAGCCGTTGTTGCCCGCGGACCAATTCGAGATCATGAAGCGCGAGCGTCTGGCCAGTCTGGAGCAAATGAAGACCGAGCCGGCCATGCTGGCACCGCGTCGTTTGCAGCGCGAGTTAAGCCCGTATCCCAAGGATAACATCCGCTATGTGCCGACGATCGAGGAAAGCATGGAGCGATTGCAGGCCGCGACTTATGACCAAGTCCAGCAACTCTACCGCGAGTATCTCGGTTCGCAGGAAGGTGAGTTGACCATCGTCGGCGACTTCGATCCGGACGTTTGCCTGCCCGTATTGAAACAGACGCTGGCAGGCTGGAAAGCGGCCCAGCCTTACGCTCGCATCGCCAATCCGATAGTGAGCGAAGTATCCGGCGCGCAGCATAAGATCAACACGCCGGATAAGGCGAATGCCACCTATGCCGCCGGGTTAGTGATTCCCTTGCGCGACGACGATCCGGATTATCCGGCCCTGCTCATGGGAACCTATATCTTCGGCGGCGGCTCATTGTCGTCACGGCTGGCCACGCGGGTGCGCCAGCAAGAAGGACTGTCCTACTCCGTTGGCTCGGGGCTGAGTGTGTCCTCGCAAGACCAGCGGGCCAGCCTGAGTATTTCCGCCATCGTCAATCCGCAGAACCTCGCCAAGCTGGAGCAATGCGTGCAGGAGGAACTGGGGCGGTTGCTGGGCGAGGGAGTGACTGCGGACGAGTTAGACAAGGCCCGGCAAGGCTTCCTGCAAGGGCAGAAAGTAGGGCGCTCCAGCGACACGGCTGTGGCTGGTTCGCTCGCCAGTTTGCGCCATCTCGGTCGCACGATGGCCTGGCAGGCCGACCTGGAGAAGAAGATTGAGGCCCTAACGACGGATCAAGTGAACGCCGCCCTGCGCAAGCACATTGACCCGAAGAAGCTAGTGGTGGTAGCCGCCGGAGACTTCGAGGCGAAACCCGCCGGCACTGGTGCCGAATAACTCTCCGCTCCGGAAGTCGCCCGTCGCCAGCAGCGGATCGTGAGCGGCGTGCCCGCCGAGGCGAGGAAAAGCGCCCTGGAGCGTGTTT
>CAINDV010000716.1 GCA_903847485.1 uncultured Verrucomicrobiota bacterium | reverse complement strand
GGGTCGCAGCACCCGCAACTATGCCTCCCGCGCAAAGGCAGCAAAAACCATCCCTTGAGCGAGGAAGATCGTGGGTGGAACCGGTTGGTATCCTCGGTGCGAGTGCGGGTTGAACATGCCATCGGGGGGCTGAAGCGTTTTGGTGCGGCCGCGAACATCTACCGCAACCACAAGGCTCGTTGTGACGATCGCTTCAATCTGCTGGCCGCCGGACTGTGGAACCTGCGCCTGGCCTTCCAAACCACCTGACCAAACTTCAGAATGCCCCCGTTCCCGCTCGCATAGCTATTACACAACAAGTCTAGTGTTCAACGCCGGCTCGGCAGGAGCCTCGCCCTACCGGCCTCTTCGCGGCTTGCGCCATCGCCGGGCGCTGGCTGGCGGTGGCGCTGGTGATGGGATTCACTCTCGCGGCCCAGGCCCAGGCTTCTGTGATAGCGTCGTTTGGTAGCAACGGCCAGTTGGTCTGTACTAACCTCCAACCCGGTTCGGTGGCCGGCGTGGAATGGGCCGCCTCCGTGACCGGGCCGTGGACAAACTCTTGGGCGGACATGGTTGCGGTGCCAGCGGATTCCAACGGCACGATCCTGGTAAGCGTGCCGATGTTCTACCGCGTGCGGGGCTTTTCGGCGCCGCCGAAAATGGTGTGGATACCGCCCGGGCAGTTTGTGATGGGCAGCCCGGTCAGCGAGGTGGGCCGGAGCGCTAACGAAGGGCCGCAGACGCAGGTAACGCTCACGCGTGGCTTTTTTCTCGGGCGATTTGAGGTGACCCAGGGGGAATACCTGTCCGTGATCGGGAGCAATCCAAGTGGCTTTACCGGTGACACGAACCGTCCGGTGGGAAGGGTAAGTTGGAATGACGCCACGAATTATTGCAGCGAGCTGACGCAGGCGGAGCGGACAGCGGGACGGTTGCCGGCAGAGTGGGCCTATCGGTTGCCGACGGAGGCGGAGTGGGAATACGCGAGCCGGGCGGGTTCGACGAACCGGTCTAGTTACGGGGACGATCCGGGCTACACCCAACTCGGTAACTATGCCTGGTATGATGCGAATAGTGGGGGCACGACCCATCCGGTGGGTGGGAAGTTACCGAACCGCTGGGGGCTGTATGATATGACCGGTAACATTTGGGAATGGTGTTCGGACTTGTATGGCAATTACCTCGGTGGGAGCGTGACTGATCCCCAAGGCTCGGTTTCGGGATCGTACCGCATGCACCGGGGCGGCTGTTGGGACGACCCCACCGGGAGCCACCTCCGTTCGGCTCACCGCGACCACAGTAGCCCGACACGCCTAAACGTCAGTATCGGGTTTCGGGTGGCCCTGTCCCCAGTTCAGCCGTAAGCGGGAATCGCCCAGCGGCGTAGCCAGCCGAGGGCGGCCCGCCCGTACTCGTAGCGGCGGTCTGGCGACCGCCGCCATCTTCTCGGTCGGTAAGGCTTGACCAGCGGCGCTCGCCAGAGCCCCGCTACGCACGGAGCGCCGGCTTTCAGCCGGCTTGGCGCACGCCCGAACAGAACCGGGAAACCGTTGCTCAGTAATCCGCTGACAGCGACCCCTGCGCCAAGAGCCGATTGGAAATCGGCGCTCCGAAATGAGCCGTCGTCGCGGTCGCCCGTCCGCACCCCGTAGCGGCGATCTGGCGACCGCCGCCATTCGCCCCGCCGGGCCGGCGCGCGTCGCCCCGGCAGTTTCACTTGGGAGGATGCGGCGCTCTGCCGAGACGCCGCCACGGTTGGGGCACCGGCATTTTCGCCCGCGCGGTTCCAGTTGGCATGTCTTGGCCGACACGGATGTCGGCGCTCCCGACTGAACGTCCAAACGCCGCTCAACCTTCCCCACCGTTGTCTTCGGGGCGGCGCTCCCACTGGCGCTTGGCGCGCTCGGGCAGGCTGGTGTCCACTTTCGCGTAGTAGGTGTCTTTGCCGAAAGCGTGGTCGGCGGCTTCCTGCAGTTGGCGCGAGGGCAGGACGGCGAAGCTCTCGTGGGTCTCGATGAAGACCAACTCGCCGCCCGGTTGGATGAGGCAGAGGAACAGCGGACAGTTGCCCCGGTGGGCTTCGGCGAGTTCGCGCACTTTCAGCAGGCGCTCTGGTTCGAGTTGGCCGGCTTGCAGGCGGAAGTGGACTTGCTTGGTGTACTTCTTGGGAGCGTCGTCCAGCGGCAGGATTTCCTGGGGGAAAATCTTTGGCTTCTCCTCGCCGGTGTTCACTTCGCCGACGACCAGGATGGCGGCGTTGGGCTTGAGCAACTCGCGGTATTTGTCGAAGTTTTCGTTCATGCAGAGGATCTGCACGGAGCCTTCCAGATCTTCCAGCGTAACCATCGCGTAGGGCTTGCTGGTTTTCTTAGAGACACCGTTCTGCACCGCTGCGATGAGGCCGCCGATGCGGGTGAGGCTGCGGCTCGGCAGCGAGGCGAGCGTGGCGGTGGTGGCGAGGGCGTATTTCTCCAGGATCGGCACGTAGGGCGTCAGAGGGTGGCCGGTGACGTAGAAACCGAGGAGTTCCTTTTCGGCGGCGAGCAGCTCGTGCTGCGGCCATTCCGCCATGCGCACGAGCAAGTCTTCCTTCGGCGCCGCCTTGTCTTCCATCATGCCGAAGAGCGAACTCTGGCCGCTCTGCCGGTCGGCGACGTTGCTGGCGGCGCGGGCGAGGGTGCGATCAATGGAGGCGAAGAGCGTGGCACGCGTTTCGCCGAAGCAATCGCAAGCACCGCAGCGGATGAAGGACTCGAGCGCCTTGCGGCCAACAGAGTGGGAGTCCACGCGCTCGCACAGGTCGGCGAGCGATTTGAACGGTCCACCGGCGGCGCGAGCCTGGAGGATGCACTCGACGGCGGCTTCGCCGACGCCCTTGATGGCGGCGAGACCGAAGCGGATCGCTTGCGTAGTGCAGGCGTCGCGCCTGTCACCAGCTTCCTTTCCTGAGCCACTTCCTGAAGTTTGAGACAGGCGCGACGCCTGTCCTACGCGTGTCGCTGGCGTGAAGAACACGCCCGACTCGTTCAGGTCTGGCGGCAGGACTTCGATGTCCATCGCGTGCGCCTCGGCGATGTATTGGCTGAGCTTAGCGGTGTCGCCCATGTCGTTGGTGAGCATCGCGCAGAGGAACTCGACCGGGTAGTTGGCCTTCAGATACGCAGTCTGGTAGGAGACTATGGCGTAGGCGGCAGCGTGGGATTTGTTGAAGCCATAGCCGGCGAACTTTTCCAGCAGGTCGAAGATCTTATTCGCCTTGGCCGCCGGAATGTTGTTCTTCTCCTTGCAGCCCTTGACGAAGGTATCACGCTGCTTGGCCATCTCTTCCGCCTTCTTCTTGCCCATGGCGCGGCGGAGCAAGTCGGCACCGCCCAGCGTGTAGCCGGCCAGCAGTTGCGTGGCCTGCATAACTTGCTCCTGATAGATCAGGATGCCGTAGGTCTCCTTGGAAATCTGCTCCAGCAGTGGATGCTCGTATTCGATCGCGATCTCACCGTGCCGCCGCTTGATGAATTCCGGGATGAGGTCCATCGGGCCGGGCCGGTAGAGCGCCACGAGCGCGGTGATGTGCTCGACGGAGCTGATCTGGAACTTGCGACAGAGGTCGCGCATTCCGCCAGATTCCAACTGGAAGATGCCAAGTGTGTTGGCCTTGTTCAGCAGGTCGTAAGTCTTGGCGTCGTCGAGCGGCAGTGCGTCAATGGGCACCTCCACGCCCTGGGTCTGGCGCACCATTTCGCAGGCGTTGCGGATGACGGTAAGGGTCTTCAGCCCGAGAAAGTCCATCTTCAGCAGGCCCAGTTCGCCAACAGGGTTCATGGCGTACTGCGTGACGATGGTGCCGTCTTCGTCGGACTTGAGCGGGAGCAGATTCACCAGCGGCTCCGGGCCGATGACGACGCCGGCGGCGTGGACGGAAGCATTGCGCGTAATGTCCTCCAGCACCTTCGCCGTCTCGATCAACTCGTGCGTCACCTCTTCGCTCTCGTAGGCGGCCTTGAGTTCCGGCGATTGCTTGAGCGCCTTCTCCAGCGTCATCTTCAGGTCGAAGGGAATCATCTTCGCCAACCGGTCGCACTCGCCGTAGCTCAGGCCCATGACGCGGCCAACGTCGCGCACCACGGACTTGGCACCCATCGTGCCGAAGGTGATGATCTGGGCCACCGACTCGCGGCCGTATTTCTGGCGGACGTACTCGATGACGTCGGCGCGGCGGTCGTCGGCGAAATCAATGTCAATGTCAGGCGGGTTGACGCGCTCGGGATTCAAGAACCGCTCGAAGAGCAGCCCGTAGCGAATCGGGTCCACGTTCGCGATACCCAGCAAATAGGTGACAATCGAGCCGGCGGCCGAACCGCGCGCCACGCACGCTACGCCTTTGCTCCGTCCGTAAGCCACGAAGTCGGCGACGATCAGGAAGTAGCTGACGAAGCCGGTCTTCTCGATCACCGCTTCCTCGGTCTTGAGGCGGTCAATGACGACCTTGATGGCGGCGGCGACCGAAGAATTTTGAAGGTTGAAGGATGAAGGATGAATCGCCTCGGCGGCGTTCTCCTGGCTGGTTTCATCCTTCACACTTCTGCCTTCATCCTTTCGATAGGTCGGCAGCCGCGTCGGATCGGCGATGCTCTCGACGACAAACTCTTTCCCCTTCGTGTGCGCCTTGATCGTGTAGCGGCGTTCCAAGCCTTCGCAGATGAGTTGGCGCAAGTAGGCTTCGCGCGTCAGCGGCTCCGGCGCCTGGAAGACCGGGTAGTGGAGCTTGCCGAACTTGATCTCCAGGTTGCACTTCTCAGCCACCTCCAGC
>CAINDV010000715.1 GCA_903847485.1 uncultured Verrucomicrobiota bacterium | reverse complement strand
GGCTCCGGCGTGATCGAGGCCGGGTGCAAGTCCGTCATCGGCCAGCGCCTCAAAGAGTCGGGCATGTTCTGGACGGAGGCCGGCGCCACCAGCGTCTTGAACCTCCGCCTGGCGCTCAAAAGCAACCGGTGGGATGAATGCGGGGATCGCCTCAACAACGCCAACTATCTCAAAGTCAAACTCGCCGCCTGAACAAAGTTACTCTGCGGTCACGCACCCCCAACGCGGGGTGGATCAAGCTGACGCTGGTAGTGCTGACCAACAGTGTGTATGAGTTTTACGACCGCAGTTCCGCGCCGGGGTCGCGGCGGTTCTACCGGGCGGTTCTGTTAGGTGGAAACCGGGTTGATCCGGGCGAGCGGTTTGTATGGCTGCCGCCGGGGCAGTTTGTGATGGGCAGCCCGACGAACGAGGTGGACCGACAAGCTGACGAAGGCCCGCAAAGGAAGGTAACGCTTACCCGGGGCTTCTTCTTGGGGCGGTATCAGGTAACCCAAGCGGAATACCTTTCCGTGGTGGGGAGTAATCCGAGCAACTTCACCGGGGATACGAATCGCCCGGTGGAGATGGTGAACTGGTATGACGCTACGAACTACTGCGGCAAGCTGACGGTGGCGGAGCGGTTGGTGGGGCGGCTGCCGGCGGGGTGGGCCTATCGGTTACCGACCGAGGCAGAGTTTGAATATGCCAGCCGGGCGGGTTCGACTAATAGGTTCTGCTACGGGGACGATCCGGACTACACGCAGTTAGGCAACTACGCTTGGTATTTGGCCAACAGCGGTGGAGGCACTCACGCGGTGGGTGGTAAGCTGCCGAACCGGTGGGGTCTGTACGACATGAGTGGCAATGTCTGGCAGTGGTGTTCGGATTGGTATGGTGCCTACCTTGGTGAGTTCGAGACGGATCCCCAAGGCGCGGACTCAGGCGAGGCCCGGGTGCTCCGCGGCGGCAGTTGCTACGACAGCGCGAGCCGCTGCCGGTCGGCACTGCGCTACCCCTACGACCCGACGCAACAGCGCAGCCTTATCGGGTTCCGCGTGGTTCTGGCCCCCGGTCAATGAGCTAAAACAGCCCAGCGGAGCTGCCCGGAGCAGGCTGCCGAAGCGAGCAGAGCGGTTGGCGCGCGTGGCCCTCCGGCCCACTTGGCACCCATGAACTTCCAGATGACTCCTTTGCAATTGCCTGTGGGGAGTGCCGGCATTTTTGTCGGCGAAGCTGCCCAATTTGGAATCGCGCCGACAAAAACGTCGGCGCTCCGTGCAGGCACAGGCGGGCCGGAGGGGAGATCGCCGTGCCGCTCGCCTTAGAGCGTGTTTGAAAAGCCCCCGTCGGTAGGGCGAGGCTCCGGCCGAGCCGTTCGGTAGGATCATTGCCGCTGTCGTTGAGACTCGGCAGGAAGCCCTCGCCCTACCATGACCGGCGTTTTCATACACGCTCTTAGGCCCTTTCGGATTGGTTGTGTTGCTGGGCGGCAGCCGACACGGGACGGCCGGTGCTGTGCTGGTTCACATAGGCGAACAACTGGCCAAAGTTTGCGCAGGTTTTCAAACAATCGTTCGGTAGGTCCAGGCCGTATGCCTCCTCGACCGCCATCAGTATTTCCTCAAGCCCTTCCATGCCGTCGAAGAACGACCGGCTGAGGTCGCCCCCGCGGTCGTCTGGGCTAAGTTTGCAGGTGTGCATTTCTTGGAGGCCCAACGACTCGCCGACGACCTGGAGGAAACGCTGAATCTCTGACTGACTCTGCGTGGGGAACTGCTGTCTCCACCGATTCGTCTGGTCGGTTCGGCGGCGGATCGGATCAAGCCTGGACTTCAGGGAGACGAGGATCACTGTGATCACCACGAAGACCCCCCAGAACACCAGAAACACCGGCGGCTTGCCAGTGTCCAAACTACCGACCGTAGCGGTGACGAGCGGCACCAGGACAGCGCCACCAATCAGGATCAGCATCCCAGACTCCTGCGTTCTCGGCTTCCCTTTCATAGCTGTTGCTCTTTCCGTGATCAGTCACTTTCGGATTGGTCGTGTTGCTGGGCGGCAGGTGCATGATCGGCCACGAATCTGACCAAGGACTCAAACGATCCAAAACGCTCCGGCCACGGGTAATCGCGAGTCAGTTGGAACTCAATGGCCAAGTCTTCGAAGAACGTATCCGCGGCGGAGTCCGGACCCGAAGAAAGCTGGAGCCAGTCCTCGAAGTCGTCTGCGGGAATCATGCCGGCAAGATCGGACTCCAGATTTTCGGCCAGCAGGCAACGCAAGCGCGAGGCGACTGGTGCAATGGCAGGCTCGAAGAAACGTCTGCCGAATTCCTCGTCTGTCATGGGCGGACGATCTCGCAGGGCCTCCGCGACCACCCGGCGGATCCTGCGGGCCTCGTAAATGCCGTGTAGGATCAGCACGGCCACCACGATGCCGAGCGCACCGAAGCCCCACAGCGCAGGCCAGCCTCTCAGATCGAGAGTTCGGATGAGCAACCACACGACTGCCCCAATGACCGCCACCGCCAGCAGCCCGACGAGTGTGCCCCAAGTCAAGCCCTTGGACGCTTGCGATCGGGGGTTCGAGTTCATGGCGGTTGGTGTCATTCCGGGATCAGCCGGTCTTCGCTGGGCCGAGTATTGTGGAGTCGGGAGTTGGCGGATGTCCCGTGCGATGCCGACTCACATAGTCGAACAGATCGCCGAGGGTTCGGGCTTTCTCCAGAAAACTGTCCGGCAGCTCCAGAGCGTATTCCTCCTCAATCGCCATGATTAGTTCCACGATGTCCATGCCGTCACCACAGAACGCCTCCTGGGTGAGGTCGCGCACGCGGTCGTCCGGGCGGAGCTTGCAGAGGTGCTTTTCGCCGAGACCCAACGAGCCGACGACGACTTGGAGGAAGCGCTGAATCTCCTGATCTGCATGGGTCGGGAACTGTTCCTTCCAAGAGTATTTCTCGTCGGTGCGACCGCGAATCGGGTGGAACGCGGCTTCCAGGCAGAAGAAAAGCACGACGTAGATCACAAGCGCCAACAACCAAGGCAGCTTGCCAGTGTCCACACCGTCGGCCGCAGCGGTAATAAGCGCGGCGACAAGCGGCACCACGACCGTGCCCCCAATCAGGATCAGCACCGCCCAGACCAGCCATCGCGCCACGGGTGGCTGGCTGGCACCGGGCTGGCTTGGTTGTTCCACTTTCATCTTAAGCCGCCTCCTGGCGCGTTGTCCGGCGGCAGCCGACACGGGACGACCGGTGCGTGCTGGGTCACATAGGCGAATAACTGGCCAAGGTTTTCGCGGGGGTTCAACAAATCGTCCGGCAGCTCCAGGGCGTATGCCTCCTCAACCGCCATCTCCATTTCTATAATCGCCAGGTCGTCTCCACAGAACGACAGGGCGAGGTCGAGCACGCGGTCGTCCGGGCTGAGTTTGCAGGTGTGCATTTTGGAGACGCCCAAATACTCGCCGACGACCTGCAGGAAACGCTGAATCTCTGGCTCACTCTGCGCGGGGAACTGCTCTCGCCACCTACTCATTTGGTCCGTTCGGCGGGGCATTGGGTTTGACGCAGGTTGCCGGCAGGCGATGATCACTACGAACACCACATACACCAGGCACCCCGGTAACACCATGCCCAAACCGCCGACCGCATCGAAAACAAGCGCGGCAACGATCGGCACCAGGACAGTGCCACCAAACAGGATCAGCGCCGCCCAGACCAGCCAGCGCACCACGGGTAGCTTGCTGGGACCGGGTTGGCTTGGTTGTTCCGCTTGCATCTTAAGTCGCTTCCTTGCCCTCGCTCGCCTTCTCTGCAGTGAACTGGATCGCCATCGCCCGAATGTTTCGCAAATCCATCTTGCCGCTGGCCAGGCGCGGAAGAGTGTCCACATGGAAAAACTGGTTGGCACGTGGAATCCATAGGTTGGGCAGGCCAAACTGCGGGAGTTTCTTCAACAGTTCTGGCAGGCATTCTTCCGGCAGGGTGTGTAACACGATAAGTCGTTCGCCCTTCCTCGGATCGGTCACGCCGCAGACAGCAAAAGTGATTTCCGTCACGCCGGCGGCTTCGTGCAGTTTCTCCTCCACCTTGCCGTGCGGCACCATCTCGCCGCCTAGCTTGCTGAAGCGACTAAGGCGATCTGTGATTTGCAGAAAACCGTCCTCACCGAGTGTCGCTATGTCGCCGGTGACATACCAGCCGTCGCGCAAGACTTCCGCCGTCTTCTCCGGTTGGCCGAGATAGCCGCGCATCACGTTCGGTCCGCGGACGAGGAGCAGTCCCGGCTGGCCCAGGGGCAGTGGCGTGCCGGTGTCTGGGGTCACGATTCGCACACTTATGCCAGGTAGCGGACGGCCAATACTACCGCGCCGGCTGCCGATCTGGCGCAAGCCCGCCGCGCGGAAGTCGTGAGTGTTGATGGTCACTCCCAGCGAGCACTCGGTGCAGCCGTAGGCTTCCACGGGCCGGAGGCCGAACTTATCCTCGAAGGCTGTGGCCAGCCAGTCAGGCAGCTTTTCGGCACCCACCATAATGAAGCGCAGACTGCCGAAATCCGCTGGCTCGCAACCGCGCAGATAGAGTTGCAGGAAGGTTGGCGTCGCCATGAGATAGGTTAGACCATAACGGCGGACGAGTTCCCCGATAGGCTTGGCCTCCAGCGGATTCGGATGAAAGGCGACACCAATGCCGGCGAGCGCGGGACCTATGAGAGTCGCGGTGAAGCCGAAGGAGTGGAAGAACGGTAGGATGCCGAGAAAGCGATCCGGCGGACCGAAGTCTAACATCTGGCCTAGTTGCTCGGCGTTCGAGGTAATGTTGTAGTGTGACAGCATGATGCCTTTCGGTTCGCCGGTGCTGCCGCTGGAAAAGATAATTGTCGCGAGGTCGTCGAGAGTGCCGGGTTGCGCGCGGCCAACCGCCTTCTCCAATGCTCCTATCGGCGTGAACCAAGCCAGCGCGAAGGCAAGCAGCTTCTCGCCGAGGCGCGGCTGGGCGGCGACTTCCTCTAAGAGCAGGGTGCGGCCGGGAAGCTTCACTTTGATGCGGTTGAGAAAGACCTGCGAGGTAAGGATAGTTTGTAAGTTGCATTGGTGGGCACAGGAGGCGAGTGACTCCTCGGAGAGTGTGTAGTTAAGGTTCACGGGCACCTTACCCATAAGCAGCGCGGCAAAGTTGACCAGCGCGCCGGCGACGGATGGCGGCAGAAGGATGCCGACCATTTCCTGACCGGCCCAGTGCGAGCGCAAACGACGGGCCAGAAAGACGACCTTGGTTAGTGCCCCACCGAAACTCAAGTGAGGCACGCGGGCGTCGGCCATCGCGAAGCGGAACGGGCAGCGGCGGGCGCGCTGGACATAGGCGCGATGGAGAAGCTTCATAGTCTGGCGCCGGCGCGGCCAGGCCTCGGTGTTAAGTTCCAGGACCGCCGTGTGGACTTCAAAGGCCGTCGCGGTGGCGGGCATTGGCTGGCCAAAGCTGATAGTTACCGGATACGGGATGCGGCGCGGCACTTTCCAGAAGAACCGGCCACGCTGGTAACTGAAGATGCTCCCCCACACGCCGTCTATGCAGATAGGAATAATCGGCGCACTTACACCTTCCATGATTCGCTCAAACTCACGCCGGAACGGCAGCATCACGCCGATGCGCGAGATGTCCTTCTCCGCGAAAATGCCTATGACTTCGCCTTGCTGGATGGCGTCACGGGCTAACTGTAGGGCGCGGCTGAGGTCGTGGGGTTGCGCTTCAGACGGGAGGGGAATGACGCGGAGGTAGCGGAGCCAGGGCTTCAGCCAGCGGCGTTCGCAGACCCTTTGCGGCAGGAGGAACCGGACGAAGCGCTGTGTGCTGGCGAGTATGAGCAGCAGGTCCACGAACGAGACGTGGTTACTGACGAGTAGCGCGCCACCGGTGGGCGGAACATGGTTGGGGCCGAGCGCCGTCACGCGGTAGCACACCCGGGTTAAGAGCCAGAGGAACAGTCGCAAGGCCATTGGTTTCATAAGTAGTCTTTCCATTAGTGCCGCAGGGTTTCCGTCGGAACTTCCCACCGGGCGGCGTCAATTTCGGCGATCAACTTTTGGCGCTGGGCGAGCAAGTGGCGCGCAGCTATGGGAGCGCGCAGCAAGACAACTGTGGAGCGCAGGCTCACCAGGAAATGGCGCAGGCCGCGGAGGTAGTAATGCGCCACCAAGCTGGTGACCGGCAACGACAGTGCATACCACAAGGTCGCGGGCCAGCCGAATAAGGCGAAAAAGATGGCGATAAACGCGCCATAGCAAGTCCCGAAGCCGACTAAGCCGGCCAGGATTACCGTGGTGGAGACATGAGTCTTGTTCACTGAAAGCTCCGCGCAATGTCGAATCGCCCAGTTGACGATAGTGATCGGCAACAGACGGTGGAGCCAACCATACGCCGCCACCGGGGCCAGGATCAAGCCCAGCAGGGACACGCCGAGGCTCTGGCCGACGAGTTGCCGCTTATCTGGAAAGAGAGCCAGTTCCTCGTCGGATAGACTTAGGCGCTTTAACCCGCGCTCGTATTGGTCTAACTCCTTCACGAAGGTCGCGGCGCGCTCCGGGTGGTGCTCATAAGTGAACTCCACGGCTTGGGCGATGGCTTGGGTAAGCCGCAGCTCGCTGACTTGGGGCGGGACCGGTTCGTGGATAACTCGACTACCGACCTGCAAACGAGCGAGATAGAGCCGCTTGACTGCTTCGACAACGCGGGCCTGCTCCAGCTTGGGCAGGTGTAGGATCAACGCCGCGATCCGACGCTCGATCTCGGCAGTGAGTGTGCGGATGCAATCGTGTTTCTTCTCCGGGTAGCCCGTGAGGAAGTCGCCGGCACGGATAGGTTCGCCAAAGTGGACCAGGACTTCACTGCGATAACGTTCCTTGGCAGAGAAGGTGAGGCCGACGGGCACCAGTTGCAGGCCGAGCTTGCCGCCGTGGCGATGCTCCAGTTCCAGGGCCATGCGCGCCGCGCCGGTCTTGACCGTCTTGAGCTGCGGGTCGTCGTGCGTGATGCCTTCGGGAAAGATGCCGACGGCTTCGCCGCGTTCGAGTACACGATAGCAGGCCTCGAAGGCGTCCATCACTGTGCGCATGGCGCGGGCGTTGTCTTTGACGCGGTTGATCGGGATGACGCCGCACTGAATCAGCAGCCAGCGCAGCGGTGCCAAGCGAAAGAGTTGGACCGTGGCGACAAAGTTGACCTTGCGCGGCACCGAGGCACCGATGACGAAGGCGTCGGTGATTGAGTTAGGGTGGTTAGAGGCGAACAGCACCGGTCCGCCCGCCGGTACGCGCTCGCCGTGGAATCGTTCGAGGCGGCTGAAGTAGAAGCCCAGCGCCGCGCGCAACACCCAGCGGCCAACACGGTAAGGTATGGCCATCGAGGTATTCATGAGTTACTTGTTGGTGTGCCACCACCCTCATGGCCCGACGGCCGATCCTGGTCGGAGGTTGAGCGCCAGCACCAGGCCGCCGCAATGGCCCAGCAGAGGAAGAGGACTCCAAAGGCCATCAGCCCGGAAATGGCTGCCAATCCTATACCGAGCGATTGCCCGCCATCCACCACCTCATTGCCATCGGACATACTTCCAAAGAATACAACCATAGGCAACCAGAGGATGGGCCAGAAGATGAAGCCCAGAAGCGTGTTTTTGACATAGAGTTTGAAAGCGGGCCGGCCACCGGAAGCGCCCACCCACCGGCACAGCTTCAAAGAGACAAAGTAGCCGAGGGGCGGACCGACCACGATGGCGAAGCGCCCCGCAAATCTCCCAACGATCATCCCGCCCGAGAACAGCAGGAACGCGCCCAAGAGCAGCAGGATCGGAGTAAAGAAACCCAACCACTGATAGGGAATCCCTTTGTTGACAGGTGTTTCCCGCAACTCTTCGGGTGCCGTCATCCCTGGGGACTCCGGCTCTTGTCGTCGTTGCGGGCAACACTCGGGCTGGGGCGGTTGGTTAGACTGTTCCATCTAAGTTCTTTCGTTCTAAGAGCGTGTATAACAATGCCTTGCGTGGTAGGGCGAGGCTCCTGCCGAGCCGTCTGGCAGGAGCATTACCGCTGTCGTTGAGGCTCGGCAGGAGCCTCGCCCTACCACACCAGGCGTTTTCATACACGCTCTAAGTTAGAATCCACGAAGGACATGCTTACCGGCGACGGCGCTCACGGGTTGCAGTGACCGATTCACGCAGTGCCTGGAAGATCTCCGGGGCGTCGGCCACGTTGAGCGGAGAGGTCACTTTATTGGGTTCCCCACAATATTGATTTGGGTCGGCTCCACGTTCGAGTAGGAACCTGACCATCGTCGCGTTAGACGTCCGGATCGCCTCATACAACGGGGTTCGCACCCCCGGTGATCCCAGATACCAAACGTGAGGGATAACTTGCACTGCGGCATTAACATCGCAACCCAGAGCCAGGCAAAGGGCCACTTTCCCAGGGCGATTTTCCTCCACGGCTTCCAACAACTGGCACTTGGTTGGCCACCATACTATCAGGGCGACGCACCAGAGCAAAGCGTGGTAGTGCCAGGTCAACTGACGGTCGCGAGTCAACCACTCCTTGATGAAACCACCTTCAGCCAACCGCGGCGGCGGCGTGGTTGGCGGCGCGGTCGCACCGACCGTGGATGGCCGGTTCAAAAGGAAGCCTATGGTCGTGCCACCGATGGCGATGCCCACAAAGCCCAAACCCATCGCGGCCTCAGCTTGGTACCTCCAGGCGGCCAAGTGCAGTGCGAGGCTGAACAACCCCACCGTCCTATTACTCATGGTGAGCAAGGCGATTTTGTCGAGCATGGTTGTCATTACTATTGAGTGCCCCTTTATGCTGGTTGCCGTGGGATGCGGGCGGCCGTCAGTTTGCTAAGCACGAGATGAGTTGGCACATAGGCGAGCGCGAACAAGGCTAGAATCCAGACCGCGAGATACAGGCCCGGCGGCAGCCACGTCTGCGGATGGGCATTATTAAGGCCAAAGACATAGTTCACATTGCGCGGCAGTTTCGGGTCCGCCAAGGTTGCGCCCCCCGGTGGCAGCAGAAAGAAGGCGACGAGGCTTAGCCCGCAAGCCAGTCCGGTCCATAGCTTCAAGGCGCGGCGGTCATAGCCCAGGCGGAAAACCAAGTAGCAGAGCAGGAAGGGAAGCCAGCCGTGAAACAGTGAAAGCCCGCGCAGGAAGAGTGGACGCTGCGCGTCGAACATGTAGCTCGTCATGCCGGTCATGTGGCCGCCCAGTAACTCTCCGCCAAAGTCCACGCACCAGAAGAATTGCGGAACGAGAATGCCCACCGCTGACATAGAAGCCAGCAAGGCGTTATCCGTCCAGACCGCGAACAAGGTCAGGAACAACGCCACGTCACAGAAGTACAGGAAATTGGACGGCCCATAGTTGGCCCAGTACACCGGCACCAGCACCAACATGAAGGCGGTGTAGGCCCACTTGAGCCACACTGGCACCCGCAATTTGCTCCAGTCACCTGGAGCCAACGGGACTGTTTCGGGGAACACGTTTGGTTTCATGGTTGCGAAGTTGGCAGAAGGCTGGTCGGCGGGCCAGTTGATAAAAACAGCGCCTTTATTGATTTTCACAATGCGTGTTTCCGCCATGTAAAGGGCTTAGCCGTTTCTATGCCGAGGCGGTGGTAGGGCGTGGGCTACCTGCCGAGCCACGCTGTGGCTCTGCGGATCGGGCGTCTGACCACCACCCATTGGGCGACTGTCAATTAGCCGGACTGCCCCCTTTCCGTTGCCGGCCGGCACCCGGGCAGACCTGCTGGTGGACAGACTGACCACCTACCGCTGCCCGCGCTGCCCGGCCGTCACCCCGGTCGAGAATCCCCGGCTCTACCACAATCCCGGCGCGGGGCTGCTGATCCAGGTGCTGGGCACCACCGCCCGCCTGCCGCCGCCGGGACAGTTGCGCATCTTCGAGCGGCGTCCCTATCGCTTTCGGAATTCGGGTTCAAACCACAGATAGAAAAATGGGGAAATCTTTCTGTTTCCAATCTTTCTGGCTTAGAGGCCTGTTTGAAAAGTCGCCCAACGGTAGGGCGAGGCTCCTGCCGAGCCTTTCGGAACTGGCGAGGAAACGAGCTGAGTCTAAGATCGCCGGGTCAGGGGACCCGGCCTACAGCACAGACGCGGTTCTGTAGGCCCGGTGCCCTCACCGGGCGGCCTACGCTATTTCCTTGGGTCAGGAGTTCTGCGGCTTGGCAGGAGCCTCGCCCTACCGCAGCCGGCATTTTTATACAGGCTCTTACAGATTTCCGGGGCGTCGGTCTGAAATCTGGCCGCGGCTTCAATACACCAGCACCGCCGCCTGTTCCGCCGACTTCACCACATCCTCGAACTGGCGTGGCTGAGTGGACGGCTCTTTCAACTTGGCGGACACTTCCGCACGGATTCCAGGAAACTCAGGAGGAAACTGATCTTCACGGCGTAATTCACGTTCTCCGGCAACGCCCCCGCTTGCGGCCAGCGCCGTCCGCGCGCTCAACTGGGCGGAGGCGTAGTTTGGTTTCTCGCACGCTGGCAAGGGGTAGCCTCGCAGAGCGAGGCGTTGACGGTAGCCGTGGGCTTTAGCCCACGGGGTAACGGTGCGAGGATTCTTGCGTCGCGGAGCGACGCTTGAGCGATGCCCCGCCTCAGGCATGCAGGCGTCGCTCCGCGACGCTGATCGCCCTGGCGACTAT
>CAINDV010000714.1 GCA_903847485.1 uncultured Verrucomicrobiota bacterium | reverse complement strand
GAAATCGATTATTGCGATCACTGTTACCAAGGCTGATTCGCAGGCGCGTGCCGCTGCGGGCTTCATTCTCTGCGAGGTCACGGCGAGCACGACGCTTGCGAATGGTGAGTACGCACTTACCCTGGCGACGGGCGAGCTCAAGGATGACCTTCTGGCAAACTTCCAAACAACGAACGCTTTTTACGATTTCGGTCTCTGACCGGAGTCTAGCGGGAGTTTACCGCGGAAGCGGTTTTCGTGTGTGAGTTCGCGCAACTGAACGCGCATAACTATTTGCTAGTCGTACGGTTACAGGTCGCGTGACTCTATCGGATCAGGTATACAACAACCATAGTTGGACGCCTTCGCGAAAACCGGCCAAATGCTCGCGCATTGCCTGAGCTTTTCATAGGTACAATGAAAACGACCATTTCACAGAATTCAATTGACGCTTGGTTATCAGATAGGTATACAACAACCATATGGCAAGCCTTCAAGCGCGTCGAGTCAAGGGTCACACTTATTGGCATATCGTTGAATCCCGGAGAGTTAACGGCAAACCACGCCCTGTCCCTATCGCCTACCTCGGGAAAGCCGATACGTTGTTGGCCCGGCTCGCTGCGTGCGAGACTTTGAAGATTCGCTCGCTCTCGCACGGTCATGTTGCTGCGCTCTGGCATAGGGCGCAGCAACTCGATCTGGCTGGAATCATTGACCGGGAGTTGCTCTCCAGCGGCCGGCGCATCTCAGGCCCCGGGCTCTCAGCGGCCAAGCCGTGGCAAGCACCGGTCAAAAACGACGGTCTGACGGTCGGCCAGACCCTGGCGCTTGCTGGCATCGGTCGCGCCTGCCATGCAACAAGTAAACGCGGCTTCGCCGGCTGGGCTTGCACGACAACACTCGGGGAGTTGACCGGCTTCGATATAGAACCGCTTTCGAGCCAGCATTTCTGGGATCAGATGGACCAAGTTCCGGTAGAATGCATCGCGCGGATTGAAAGCGAAATCGTAAAGCGCATCCTCCCTGAACTGGATTCGCCTTTGGATACGTTGCTATTCGATGCAACCAACTTCTTTACTTTTATCGACTCCACCAACGCTCATTGCGCGCTTCCCGCCCGCGGCCACAACAAGCAGAAGCGTCACGACCTGCGACAGGTCGGTATCGCATTATTATGTTCACGGCAGAGTGGCATTCCCCTTTTTCATCAGACCTACGGTGGCGAAGTCGCTGACGCCACCTGTTTCGCTGCGGTCCTCCCGGCCATTTGCCAGCGCATCGTGGAACTGCACAGCAGTGTTGAACAAATGACCGTGGTGTTCGACAAGGGCAACGTCTCAAAGGCCAACCAGAAACTCCTGGACCAGTGCAAACTGCATTATGTAACGGGCATGACAGTAGCAAGCCAACCGGCGCTGGTCGAAAGAGCCAATCCCCTGCTCGGCCCCGTCGTGCTGCCCGACGGGAATACCGTTCTCGCCTATAGAGAACGCACGCCAATATGGGGGACGCAGCGCACAAGTGTTGTGCTCCTGTCGGAAAAGCTTCGCCAGGGTCAAATGCGCGGAATTATGCAACAGGCTGCTTCGGCCCAGCGTTGGCTCGATGCATTGTCCGAGACGCTACGACGGGGGAAACAACAAAGGGACCGGACTCGTATCCAGCGCGATATAGAACAGCGCCTGCAAGGGCGGCAACATCTGGCCGAAGTACTGCGCTATGAACTGAGCGGCAAAGACTCCGACCTATCGCTGACGCACCAGTTCGATCAGCAGGCTTTTGAGAGGCTCGCCAGCAAGACGCTTGGCCGCTTGGTGTTGATTACGGATCGCGATGACTGGTCCACAGCCGAGATCATTTCTGCCTATCATAGCCAAGCGCAGATCGAAGCTGTCTTCGCCCACCTCAAAGATCCGTTCCATCTGGCGGTGCGCCCCCAGTTTCATTGGACAGACCAGAAACTACATCTCCACGTTTTGATTTGTCTGATAGGCTATATGCTCAGCCGTGTGGTCTTCCTGAAATCCCTCAAGGAAGGTGCTCCTTTTGCCAGCATGGAGAGCTTGCTTGATGCTTTGGCGCTGGTTCGCCGGGTAAAGATCGCGCGGCCTTCAATCACAGGCAGAGGTTCCATCCAGGTGACTACACAACTGGAGGAAATCGATCCTCGGCTGTCAGCTCTGCTTCCCGTCTTGGGAGTGTTGCCCTAGTTGGTGTATACGGCGACTTCTTCGGAAGTTTGTCGTCCCCAACACCTTACGTTCCGACTGGCCGAATTCGCGGTAAACTCACGCTAGAGGCGTGACCCCATCGCGGTTGCCGTGGGTGAGAGCGGTTCAGGGGCGCGGCGGACGCGTATGGAAACCGAGTTCCTTGGACGGTTGCGTGGGCGGCGGGGTGAGCAGGGGCAGCAACTTCTCGTAGACGTCGCGGAGGGCGAGGTCGTGGGTGAGCAGAGTCCTGTCGATCTCGGCCAAGCGCTTGAGGATGACGGCGCTGGTCGTGAGTTCCTCGCGCATACGCACAAAGGCCCGCATGACGTAGACGCTCATCGCAACGGCGCTCGGACTGCGCAGAAGGGTCGCGGCCATGATCGCGCCGTGCTCGGTGAAGGCCCACGGCAGCTTTCGCGCGCCGCCATAGCCAGAGAAGGAGATCGGCCCAGGCGCTGAATTTGAAGTCACAATTTGTGACTTCAAGTTCGCAACTTCCTCCCGTGTAAGTTGAAACGCAAAATCACGGGGGAACCTATCCGCATTTCTTCGAATGGTCTGGTTGAAGACTTTGACCAGGGTTTCGTAGAGCGCGGCCAGGTCGCTATCGAGGACGACCCGCTGGCCGCGGACGGTGTGAATGGCCGGAAGAATAGGCTCGGGCATGGAGGACGAGGGCAGGGATGGGATTCCGGAGGAGGCGCGTGCGAGCACGCCGCCTACGGGGAGCTGGAACCGCTACGCGTGGTGCAGGAGGGCGGCGGGGGCGCCGAAGGGACCGTGGATGCCGTTCGG
>CAINDV010000713.1 GCA_903847485.1 uncultured Verrucomicrobiota bacterium | reverse complement strand
CTCCTGCCGAGCCTCAGCGACAGCGGCAATGTCCCTACCGGACGGCTCGGCCGGAGCCTCGCCCTACCACGACAGGCGTTTTAATACACGCTCTTAGCGAGGCGGCGCAAGCAGCGTTGTCACGCCAACTCGACACCAACCCCGTGGGTCGGCATTCCCTGGCGGGGTTCGAGGGCGGATTCCCCTTCTACGGACTCGGAACTCCTGAGCCGTAAGCTTGGATTCCTCCCGGCCAAGGCACTGGGCGGAGTCCGCGGACGC
Organism: uncultured Verrucomicrobiota bacterium; assembly: GCA_903847485.1. Classification (GTDB taxonomy): domain Bacteria; phylum Verrucomicrobiota; class Verrucomicrobiia; order Limisphaerales; family JAJXZI01; genus CAINDV01. Next base: position 12,477 of record CAINDV010000713.1, on the reverse strand, counting down.
CGGGTCAGGGGACCCGGCTTGCAGCGGCAGCGTAACTTGTAGGCCCGGTGCCCCCATCGGGCGAACCGATGTCGGATGCCAGCGCGCCGTCCGCGACCTCGAATCGCGGTGGTTCATGGCTGCTTGAGCGCCGTTTTCTCCTTCGCCTCCGGATCCAGCGTCACCGTGACGCCTTTGACGGGATTGCCCTGCGCGTCGGTAAAGCAAATAGACTCGCCCCAACCATAGGGTCCGCTGACCGCCTTAAACACCAGCACGTTCAGCCCCGCGTTCAGAACAACGCCGGGCACCTCTCGATGCGTCCCGAGCACAGTGCTGCGCGGCGGATCCCTGTAAACCTCCTTTTCGTTCAAATAGACCTTCACGCCATTCTCGTCGTCACCCACCAGCATCGCCAGCCCGCGCTGCTCGACTTCCGCCTGGAGGTAGCAGATGGCATAAGCCACGCCCTGAGTGGCCCCCCGCCCTAAGATTGAGTCTAAGTCCATCGCGGGTTTCTCCAAGGCCAAATCCCGCCATTTCATTTCGCTTCCCCCCATGGACCGCATCTCTCCCGCCTTGGGCCGGAGTCGGCGCAGCCGCCGTTCCGCTTCGTGCTGCATCGCGGCCAGGTGTATCTCAGCGGCTCGGCTTCGCTGGGCGAAGAAAGCCTCTCTGGCCCAGAGGTGAACTTCGTGTTCCGCATGGAGAAGCTGGCGGGGACAATGGGCGAAGGCTGCCTGGTCAGCGAGGTGGCGGCGCAAGGACTCAACGGAATCCTGGCTTCCCAGCCCGTCGGGGAACACGCGCTGGCCGGTTTCGAGGGGCGCTTTCAACTGTTCACGGTTTGAACTCCGTGGGTGCGCCCCTAGCTTTGCCGCGGCCCCAACAAAGCCGTCACCGGTGAGCGCCGAACCGCCTCGGCGAGGTGGTGAAGAAACTGCGTTCGTTCAATCATAGCGCCGACTAAGCCGCGAAATCGCGGAGCGGCAATCCGAAAAAACATGCCTGCCGAGCCAGTTTCGCCGGCCGCACCGCCAATCAAGCAAGGAGCAGGTCCGGTTGCTGTGCCAGTGGCGAGGCGTTGTTGAGGATGTTCGCCGTTTCGCTCATCTCGACCATGAAGGTGGGTTGCCCGCGTGCCAAGCCGTCGCTGGTGCCGATACGGGTGAAGATGCGACCGGGACATGGCCCCGACTACTGGCTGGCCTCAGCCCCATCGGGGCGATGGAGAATAGCCCAGGGCCAGGTGCGCAGCGCCACCGCCCTGGGTCAACGGGCAACAAAATTCCCATGCTCTGAAGGGGCGACATGACCCGCCGCCGGAAAACACCGCCGGAAACCCATTGCCCGCCGTGCCCCGCCTGCGCTACGCTTCGTCCGTCAGGAAACGAATAATGAATTAACGACCACCATACAATTTGATTTCGCGCAGCTTCGGCTGCTGTCCACAACGAAACCTACGAAATTTCGACGAGAGACAGCGCTCGACGCGCGCCCCACACGGGGCGCGCTGAAAGCGTTCTCTCGTGGGCCCTCGTAGGTGCCTGTTGTGGGACGCAAGTAAGTGCGTCCCATTTTCATTTCAGGCACCGGAGTTCCCACGGAGGACAGTCATCCCACACAGCAGGCTGATTCGCGCGCGAACGAACTCAGCCTGTGCCCACTCTCAACTGGATTGGCAAGGAGGCGGTGGTGAACCATCACCAGCGCGTCCCCTTTCACCTGCTCAAGGACGTGCCGGACCTCGCCTGCGGCGACCCCGGCAGCGGCAACCTCATCGTGCAGGGCGACAACCTCGTCGCCCTCAAGGCACTGCTGCCTTACTACGCCGGGCAGGTGAAGTGCATCTACATTGACCCGCCCTACAACACCGGCAACGAAGGCTGGACCTACAACGACAACGTCAACAGCCCCGTCATCCGCAAGTGGCTGGGCGAAGTCGTAGGCAAGGAAGGCGAGACACTCGACCGGCACGACCGCTGGCTGTGCATGATGTATCCGAGGCTACAGTTGCTGCGCCGTTTTCTACGCGATGATGGGATGATCTTCGTGAACATTGGCACCGATGAAGCCGGTCATCTGTGTCTTCTCCTTGATGAAGTCTTTGGCTCTAGTAACCGCGTCGCAATTGCAGCTTGGGAAACCGCCTACACAGCGAATCAGACTGCTAAGCACATCTCGGAAACCACCGACTTCGTTTTCATTTATGCCAAAAACTTCGGCCAGGCAACCATTGGGCGATTTGCCCGTAACGAAGACCAGCTTGCTAAGTTCAAGAACTCGGACGGAGACCAGTATGGGCCATGGAAAGCCGAAAACCTTTCGGCAGGTAAGTTCTACGCCGCTGGCCAGTTCACCATCGTTGGCCCAACAGGACTAAAATTCACACCGCCACCCGGCCGTTACTGGAGGTGTAACGAAGCGCAGTTCAAGGCTTGGCTTGCTGATGGGCGAATCACGTTCGGCAAAGGTGGCGCCGGAAGACCCATGCTCAAGAAGTACCGCGACGAGATCAAACGAGGACTGACGCCAACAACGTGGTGGAAGCACGAAGAGTTTGCTACAGCCAAGGACGGTAGTCTGGAAGTAAAGGCGCTATTTGGTGGCCAATCGGCGTTTGCCACTCCGAAGCCGACTAAGTTGGTTGAGCGCATCCTTCAAATCGCCACCAACCCCGGCGACCTGATCCTCGACTCCTTCGCCGGCAGCGGCACAACGGGCCACGCGGTCTTGAAGCTCAACTCCGCCAACGCCGTTCCAGCTACACAGGAGGCGGTTGGCAGTCCGTCAGGTTTTGGACTGCGCCAGCCCTCTGGCGCTTTCTCATCGCCCGACCAGCCCGCCGCCCCGGAACAGCGGCAGGGGACTGCCGCACTCCAAGACGCTGTCGCGCCCAACCAGCCCCCGCCGCGCCGCTTCATCCTCGTGGAAATGGAGCCGAAGATCGCCCGCGACATTACCGCCGAGCGGGTCCGCCGCGTGGCGGAGGGCTACACGAACGCCAAAGGCGAACGGGTCGCCGGTCTCGGCGGCGGTTTCCGCTTTTGCGAACTGGGCGAACCGCTCTTCGATGAGCACGGCAAGATTCGCTCCGCCGTCCGCTTCGCCGATCTCGCCCGCCATGTCTATTTCACTGAAACCGGCGAGCCGCTGCCCGAGCCGGTAGGAGCGCCGGTTTCCAACCGGCCCGGTGGAGGTGGCGCGGCCGGTGAGAAAATGGCCGGTTGGAAACCGGCGCTCCAGTTCCCGGATAGGCTCACGGCCAAACCGGAGGGCAAGCAAAGCCGCAGCCTCCTTACGTCGGCTCCTACAAGACTGGGGAAGACGCCGTTGCTCGGCGTCACGTCCACCGGCGTCGCGGTTTATCTACTCTACAACGGCATCCTGCAAGACAAGTCCGTGGATGGCGGCAACGTGTTGACCCGCGCGACACTCGCTCTGCTACCGCCGCATCACGGGCCCAAGGTCGTCTATGCCGCCGGTTGCCGGTTCAGCCGGGAGCGGCTGAAGCGGGAGAACATCGTCTTCAAGCAAACCCCCTACGCCATCCGCATCACATGACTGCGAACGCGCAAAAGCGGCAGAGGATTGCCGCAGTTCAAGACGCTTCACGAGGACCGGGACGCTTGACTGATGCGCCAGCTTTTGGACTGCGCCAGTCCTCTGGCGCTTTCCCACCGGCACCCTCACCACTCCGGTGCCGGCTTGTAATCGTCGAGCACTCGCACTGCATCCACCTTGAAGCGATAGATGGACTTCACCATGGCCGCCGAGGCCGCGCGCTCAAACCATGCCGCCGAACACCACGGATACTGACTGGCCACCGGCACCAGGCCATGCTTTACCGGGTTCTGGTGGACGTAGTTCAAACGCGCCAGGTAAGATCTCTGATAGGTCAGGCGAGTTTCCCAGAAATTGAACCACACCTGCCGTCCGGGTTCGGCGTCGAGTTTGTTAAGCCATGCCGCAGTCTTGACATGCAGCACGCTCAACATGTCGGAGAGGTTCGAGGCATCAGACGCGTTGGCAGGCGAGTGAGCCACGAAATGGTAGTGGTTGGAGAACACCGCCCATGCTTCAAGCTCCTAGCCGAAGTCTCCGGTTACGGTGAGCAGTCCCCGCTGAAGCACGCACAGGCGGTCGGCCCCACGAAAGTGGTGGGTTTTCCCGTAGGTGCTGGCGGTAACGAAGAAGGTTCCGCGCAAGCTGAGCTGATGCGTGGGTGCATGGGGCCACGGTGTGCGGGGTTCGGACATGGGGGGAGACTGTCGGCAAATCGCCTGGGTTGCGAGCCTGAATGGGAAAGCGGCAGAGGACTGCCGCAGTCCAAGACGCTGTCGCGCCAGCTATAACACCCCTGCATAACCCCGTTTCACGCATGACTCTCAAACACTACCAGGAAAAGGTGCTCGACTGGCTGCGCCGTTACTACGAGCGCTGCCGCGTCTTGCAGGAGGCCGGCGACGGCTTCCCGGTCGCGACAGCCTTCACCTCCATCACGGCGGAAATCTACGGAAGCGGGCTGCCTTACTCGAAGGTGGACCAGTTACCCGGCATTCCCTACGTCTGCCTGCGCATTCCGACTGGCGGCGGCAAGACAGTCGTGGGTTGCGAAGCCATCGCCGTCGCGCAGACGGAACTGCTGCGGGCCGACCGTTCGCTCGTGCTCTGGCTGGTGCCCAGCGATCCGATTCGCCGGCAGACGCTCGACCGCCTGAAGGATCGGAAAGACCCGTATCGCGTCGCTCTCGATACGAAACTCGGCGCCGTGGAGGTGCTGGACATCGAGGAGGCGTTGACCATGACCCGCGCGACGCTGGACGGCGCAACGGTCGTGGTGGTGGCGACGATGCAGGCATTCCGCCGCAAAGACACCAGCCAGCTCAAGGTCTATGAGAACAACGGCGCGTTGATGAGTCATTTCGAGAACCTGCCATCGGAACTGCTCGCCGTGCTGGAGCCAAACTCGGAAGGGAATTTTGATTACTCGCTGGCGAACGTGTTCCGGCTGCGACGGCCGTTTGTCATCGTGGACGAGGCGCACAACGCGCGGCAGCCGCTGGCGTTCGAGACGCTCAGGCGGTTGAACCCGTCGGGCATTCTCGAACTTACCGCCACACCGAACACGAAGCGCGAGACGGTGACTTGCGAGGGTGAGAAAGTGGAGAACCCGCCGAGCAATGTGCTGTTCTCGGTGTCGGCCTACAAGTTGAAGGCGGAGGAGATGATCAAGCTGCCGATTTATCTCCGCTACCGGGAGCCGTGGGATGCGCTGCTGGGCGACGCGATTGGTTTGTTGGACGAATTGAAGGAAGAGGCGGAGAAGGAGCGCGCCGAGGCGGGCGAGGGGGCCAACTACCTTCGCCCCATCATGCTCCTGCAAGCCCAACCGGAATACCAGGACAAGGCCAGCATCACCGTCGGGCAACTGGAGCAGGCGCTGCTGGAGCAGTGGCGGATTCCGCCGGAGCAAGTCGCCGTTCACACCGGGGAACGGCGGGATTTGGACAAGCCGGAGAACGCCAACGTGTTGTCTCCGGACTGCAAACTGCGGTTCATCATCACGGTGCAGGCGCTCAAGGAAGGTTGGGATTGCCCGTTTGCCTACGTGCTTTTCTCCGTGGCGGAACTCAGCAGCGGGCGGGCGGTGGAGCAGATTCTTGGGCGCATCATGCGGATGCCCTACGCCCGGCGCCAACGCCGGGAGCCGCTGAACGGCTCGTATGCCTTCGTGGCCTCGACGCGGTTTGACGCGGCGGCGCGGGCGTTGAAAGATGGTTTGGTCGAGGCGGGCTTCGAGAAGCAAGAAGCGGCGGACTTGGTGGTGGAGCCAACGCTCCCGCTGGCGGTAGCCTTACCGCCAATCCCGCCCAGCGAACCGGTCACGGTCACGCTCCCGTCGGCCCCGACGGGCACGCTGCCGCTGTCAGTGGTGGACGCCGTGACCTGGGAACCGGCGGCGAAGACACTGCGCATTGAGCGCCCGCTGACCGAAGAGCAGGAAACTGCGCTGGTCGCGGCGTTTGGGGACGAAAAGACCAAGAACGTCGTTGCCGAAGCGATCCGCCGCCGGGCGGGCAGGCCAGCGGCAGTGGTCGCGCGCCCGTTGTCGCCCTCGCAGCGGGGCATTGTTTTCGAGGTGCCGGTGCTGGCGCTCAAGCAAGGTGACTTCCTCCGGCGATTTGAAGCGGACGACCTGGACGATTACGTCGCGTGGAGTCTGAGTGAGTCAGACGCGGAATTGTCAGGCTTCCAGATACCTACGGAGCAGCGCGGCATCAAGATTGACATCACGGACGCAGAGCGGCTCCAGCAGGATTTCATTCCGGTGAACGACGCTCAGCAACAGCTTCTGGCGGCTTCGGCGGCCTGGCCGGTCGGCAAGCTGGTGGATTGGCTTGACCGCTCGTTTGCCCACCCGGATTTGACGGAAGCGGAGACGGGCATTTGGCTGACGCGTGCCGCCGGCAAGCTGGTGGATGAACGGAAGTTCACGCCGGAAATGCTGACCGCGCATCGGCACCGACTGGCGAGAGCGATTGCCGAGAAGCTTCGCATTCTCCGGCGGGAGGCTCGCCGAGTGGCGCAGGAAGAACTGCTGTTCACGGACGTTTCGGGTGCGGTCTTTGTCAGCGCCGCGGCCACGCACCGTTTTCACCCAAACAAGTATCCCTATACGTTTCGCTACACCGGGTTGGAATTGCCAAGGCACTACTACGAAGTGATCGGTGACTTGAAAAACAGCGGTGAGGAATATGAGTGTGCCCGGGTCATCGCACAGTTGAGCGAGGTGGAGTTTTGGGTTCGCAACCTGGACACCGAACCCGAAAGCTCGTTCTGGATTCAAACTTCGAGCGACAAGTTCTATCCCGATTTCGTCTGCCGGTTGAGGAATGGGAAGACTTTGGCGGTAGAATACAAGGGCTTGGACCGCGCGACCAACGACGACACCAAGGAAAAGGAACGGCTGGGTGAACTGTGGCAGGCGCGGAGCCACGGCGAGTGCCTCTTCGTGATGGTCAAAAGCCCAAGCGAGTTAGGGAGGGTTCAGGCTATGGCGAGGCTGGCCTGTCCGCCGCTCAGTTGAGGTTTGGGCCACCACTCGAGGATGGAGAAAGGATTCCGGAATCGGTTACCCAGAACGGCGTCCGCGAGATAGACTTGCCCTGGGTAATTATTGTTGCCCCGATGGGGCTGGCCGGTTGGTGTGCGCGTCACCCAAACAAATCCAACTGCGGCCGCGGGGCGAGTTGTTTCAGCTTCTCGCGGTCTTGCTGGCGTGACAGACCTACATGAACAAGCCCAGCCGTTCGTTGCTCGAGAATCTCGCGGCCCAGCGCCTCGTTGCCGACCCGCGAAACGACCAGCGTCTCGGCCCCGAGCGCGTGGGCGTGATAGGTAAAGTTAGCCAGCGCGCCGCCGAGTTGCTTGCCGACGGGCAAGAGATCCCTCAGCACTTCGCCCCGGCCGAGGCAACGATAGGTTCTATTTGCACTCATAGGTGGATCATTCGATGCCGAGGCGCTTCTGCATTTGCTCCAGCGGCACGCCCTTCGTCTCAGGCACCATGAACTTCACCCAGATGAGCTGCAGCACCATCATGCCGCAGAAGAACAGGAAGACGTAACCAGGGGCAAAGACGCTAACCATCTTAGGAAAGAAGGTGGTAAGCAGCGCCGCAAAGATCCAATGCGTGAAGCTGCCCAGCGCCTGGCCTTCGGCGCGATGCCGGTTAGGGAAGATCTCGGAGATGAAGACCCAGATCACGGCTCCTTGTCCCACCGCGTGCGCGGCGATAAAGGCGAAGATGCACACTGGGACGATGGTGTAATGCCCGGTAAAGAATGCCCAAGCTGTCAGCCCCAGCGAGGCGATGTAGCCGAACGAGCCGATGTAAAGCAGTGTGCGCCGGCCCAGCCGGTCGATGAGACCCAAGCCGACGAAGGTGAAGAGGAGATTGGTCACGCCGATGCCGACGGATTGCAGCAGCGCCGCTTTCGCGCCCAGGCCAGTCAGCTCGAAAATGCGCGGCGCGAAGTAAAGCACCGCGTTGATGCCGGAGAGTTGGTTGAAGAAGGCAATGAGCAAGGCTAGTAGGATCGGAAGGCGCAACTTACTCGACCAGAAATGAGAGGCGACGACACGCGCAGACGACGCGGCCAGAATCTCGTCTGCCTCAGCTTCGATCTGGGTCTGACTGGCACCGGGTTCGATAAGTCTGAGCACCTTCAATCCCGCTTCACGGTCGCCCTTCCGCCCGATCAACCAGCGCGGACTTTCAGGGATGCCGAAGCATAGGACCGTGTAGAGAATGGACGGGAACGCCGCTACCCCAAGCATCCAACGCCAGGCGTTCTCGCCGGTCCCCGCCAACAGTGCGTTCGAGGCAAACGCGACGAGGATGCCGAAGACGATGTTGAACTGAAACATGCCCGCTAACCGCCCGCGATAGGCCGGTGGAGAAATCTCCGAGATGTAGAGGGGCGCGGCCACAGTCGAGATGCCGATGCCCAGTCCGCCGATGAACCGGGCGGCGATGAAGGAGTGAACGTTCCAGGCGTACCCACATCCCACCGCCGAAATGACATACAGCACGCCGACCCATAGGAGGGTGGCCTTGCGACCGAAGCGGTCAGTGGGCCAACCGCCCAGCAGCGAACCAAGGACGGTGCCGTAGAGCGCCGACGCCATAGCAATACCATGAAGTCCCGGACTTAGTTTCCAGAGCGACTGGATGGTTTGCTCTGCGCCGGAGATAACGACGGTGTCGAAGCCGAACAGGAACCCGGCGAGCGCCGAGGTGATGGACCAAAAGAAGATGCGAGCTTTCATGCGCTTGCTTTTAACTTGATGTGAACCGTCTTATACCAAGTGCGGATGATGGTTGGTAGCACGCGGGTAACCCCTCAGCCGTCCCTCTCCCCATTAAATGGGGAGAGGGTGGCCGGAGGCCGGGGGAGGGGTTTCCTCGGATGCCACCGTGTTAGTCACGGAGTTGGTATAAGTTGGAATTCCACGCCGACTTCAGTTCGTGAACTTCCAGCGCGTTGATCTTGGCACTGCCGCCTTTGGCATAGACTTCCAAGGAGAGATTGTCTTGCGGAACGATCACGCCCATCGGCATGTAGAGGCGACCGTCGTTGCCGAAGATGTCTATGGAAGTGCGGTCCACCATCAGGCGCAGGCGGATCTTGCCGTCCACCGGCTTGAGCGCGGCCTTCTTGCCCTTGCAGGAGAGTTCCTGTTTCTTCGCGTCGTAGCTCACTGTGGCTCCACGAATGTTGAAACCAACTTCAGCGGCGTCACCAATGACAATATCCGCAGTCAGGTCGAGAAGTTCACCCTTAATGGCAGCGAGGGGATTGTCGCCAGGGTTGAGCGGTTGCGGTTTGATGGTGTGAGTTATCGCACGAAGTGAAGCGTGTTCCTTCACCGGATTGGCCAGGAGGCGCGGGCCTTCGTCAGTCGTGCGCAAAGTGAGTTCGACCGGCACGCCCATCATCTGGTTGAAGGGCATCCCAGGAGTGGCCATCTGCCCCCAAGGAATGAGAATGCGGCGTCCGTCTTCCGCTGGGATGTCCGTGAAAGTCTGCGAGGCATACCAGCAATTGCCGTGGTGCAGCGTGTGCGGGCCGGACTCCGGGGTGAAGGTCTGGCCGTCGAACTTGCCGACGAGGTAGCGCCCATTGCCGCCATAGAAAACCCAGCGCGTGTTCTGCTGGTTGCCGTCCACGGCGATCTCGAAGAACTCCGGGCACTCACTGGTGCCAGGGATAGCCACGTTGCTCATCCGCTCCCATTTCTTCAGATCCTTGGAGGAAAAGAGCGCGTAGTCGCTTCCGTCGAGGTAGAGCGCCATCACCCATTTCTTGTCCGGCGCGTACCAGATCACCTTCGGATCGCGGTTGGCACCGATGATATGCGGCAAGACGGGATTGTTCTCATACTTACTCCAAGTGCGACCGCGGTCGTTGCTATAGGCAATGCCTTGGGTGAAGGGATTGCCCGCCGCCGTGAAGATACAAACAAGCACCTTCTCCTCGCCCGTCTGGAGACCGGCGGTATTGTTCCAGTCCACCACGGCGGAACCGGAGAACATCGTGCCGTGCTGATCGGGATAGAGGGCGACGGGCAGTTCCTTCCAATGAACGAGGTCCGTACTAACCGCGTGGCCCCAGTGCATGTTACCCCAGCTCCAACCGTAAGGATTGTGCTGAAAGAATAGGTGATACTCACCTCTGTAGAACACCAACCCGTTCGGGTCATTGTTCCAGCCGCGCTGCGGGGAGAAGTGGAACTGCGGGCGCAATTTCTCGTGGTAGAGAGTGTCCGAGTTCTTGAGTTCGTCGGACTGGTCAATGGCTTTCAAGCCGGCGGAATCCTCGGGCAGCTTGTCAACCTTGAGCACAGCTATCTTGCCTTTGAACTGCGCGCTGTCCATGAAGGCCCACCAATCCGGCTCGCCGTCGGCCAGTTCAATCTCGAAGTTGCGTGGCGGCTGGCCTTCGATAGCCACACTCATCTGGCGCTTCGGCCCGCCGTTCTTCACGGGAAGATTTAGGTAGCGTTTCTCCAGCGTGATCTCGCGCGTTACGTTGGCGATTACCCCAGGCGGTTTGCGGTCAGTCTGAACGATCTGGTCCACGTTGATATGGCCCCAGCCGCCGGTGGCCTGGTCCAAGATTTGGATGACGGCACTCTGGCCGGCAAACTCACCTACGTCCCAAGACGCTGGTGCGAGCGCCTCAGTGCCACCGGGCTTGTTATTCGGGCCGGTGGCATTGCGGACAGCCTTGCCATCAATGAGCAAGTTCATGCAGGTCTTCTCGGGGTCCTGGCCACCGCCGATGAGAAAGCTTATGAACTGGCGCTCGATCTTGAACTCTGGCGAGGTAAGTGTGCCAGTGCTGCCGTCGCCTTTGTAGAAGGAGTTCACGAGCCCCTTTCCCTTGAAGCCGTCCACCTGCATCTGGCCCGGCAAGGTGCCGCGCGCCGGGCCGGGGCCGAAGGCTTCGCCAGTTACTTTCCAAGCGCGATAGTCGGGGCCTTCAAAGTCGGCGATAAGGACGTCGTCCGCGGCGCGCAAGTTAGTTGCGGCCAAGGTGGCGATACAGAGCATGATTGGCAGTTTAGTTATAAGTGTGTTTGGCATGTTGGTGTTACGCTTTATGCGATTCGGGAGTAAGCTATGGCTGCGGCCAGGCGGCGTCAAGCTTGGAAACGACCAGGGAATTAAACGTGGCACTGCCGTCAGCGCAGGTAAGGGATACCAGGGAGGTGGAGGCAGGGCTGGTAACAGGCATTGGCATATAGAGCAGGCCGCCGTTGCCAAAGATTTCGAGGGAACCGCGGTCCACCAAGATTTCCAACTGGACCACGCCATTCACCGGGGCCAGGGAATTCGCCACCCCATTGCAGGAAATCGTCTGCGCGGCTCAGTTGTAAACAACGGTCACGCCTTGGAAAGAGAAATCAATCTCCTGCGCGTTGCTTGGAGTGAATTGCGCTTTCAAATCGAAGAGCGTGCCGCGAATGCCAGACAGAGGATTGCTTCCGGGACTCAAGGTCAGATTAGTCCAGGCATATTGGTTGGGCGCAGAGATTCGCGATCTCCGCCACGGGCTGCGAACAGAGGCGGACGCTGGCGGATAGGGTGCGCAGAGTAAGTTCGGTCGGGAAATACATCATCTGGTTGAAGGGCATCCCCGGCATGGAAACCTGCGCCCAGCCGATGCGTACACACCGCGCGTCTCCAGGCGGCATCTTACTGAAGGTCTGCGCGGCGTAGAAGGCTGCCCCACTGTTGCCGGGCAGCTTGGCGGTCTCCGCCCTAAAGACAGCTCCGTCGAATTGCCCCAGCATGTAACCGTTGCTGGCGTCGGACAAAACCCATTTCATGTTGTTGGTCTGGCTATCCACTGGCAACTGGAACAAATCCGTCCGGCGCAACCTCGACCGCTTCCCGGCCGACTTCATGTTCGAGCTTACGGCGGAGGAGTCGGAATCTTTAAGGTTCCAATTTGGAACCTTAAAGCGCGGGCAGCATTTCAAGTATCTGCCCCGAGTCTTCACGCAGGAAGGCGTCGCCATGCTGTCGAGTGTGCTGCGCAGCCCTCGCGCCGTTCAGGTCAACATTGCCATCATGCGGGTGTTCGTGCGCCTGCGGGCGACGCTGGCACTGCACCAGGAACTCGCCCACAAGCTGGCCAAACTGGAGCGCAAGATCGAGGGCCACGACACCAGCATCCGCACACTCTTCGATGCCATACGCGAACTCGCGGCCCCACCTGCAAAACCGCCTGGGGAAATCGGTTTCCACGTCAAGGAAGACAGCGTGCCCTACCGAGTGAAAAGGAAATGACCACGCCCAACGCATTCCCCTACGGCTTCTCCCTCAGCCACCACGCGAAGGACGAGGCAGTGGTGCGCCCGCTTCCCGTAGCGGCGTCTCGGCAGAGCGCCGCCGTCTCGTCAGAGGGACAGGCGCAGGCAGCG
>CAINDV010000712.1 GCA_903847485.1 uncultured Verrucomicrobiota bacterium | reverse complement strand
CTCACTCGTCGTAAACCCAACTCCCAAGCGTCAAAAACCACGGCCGCCTGGTGAGCATCGGGTCGGGCCCGCGTCCCTTGAGATCAATCCGAAAAAACTTCACCCATGGCGAAACTACAACCCGTAGGGGTCGCCGCACTCAGATGGACACCCCCTTTTTAGAATTTTACCTTTTTTTTGTGAGCGCTTGACCGGCGGCAGATTACGCCGCACGCCGGCCCGTCTCGCCGGTACAACCACAAGCCCTCCACCCAGAAGGGACTGCGCGCCAAGTGTCGTGGTTGCTCTTTATGGAGTTGTCTTCGCCTTGGCCCCCCCCCCAAGCGTGTCCACGGCAGCCAAACCCTCCTTGCCCAGAAGATCTTCCACTGCCGTGCGGAAATTGACCCCCACCAGGCGGTGTGCGCGCAAGATGAGCAGCGGCACCGGGCTGGAAGGCTCGTCCTGGCTGAAATACACGCAGAGCGCATCGAGTGCCGCCAAGACATCCGCTGGTGAATCAACCTTGGGGAGGATCTCCGGACCCGGGATTGCATCCATCGCCGCCTGCCCTGCCGGTTGCCCGGAAGGGGGCGGCGGGGTGGTGGAAACCTGCTTGTTGGCCTCCACTGTGCCGGTGAGCTTCGCACAAGCGGAAAGTCCGTTGTCGCCAAGCAGTTCTTTCACAGCACTCAAGAAGTCCAGGTCCACCAAGCGGCGGGCTTGGCGCAACACCAGCCGCACAGGGCTGGAAGGCTCGCGAGTGTAGTAGGCGATGATGGCGTCCAGTCTCGGAAGAACTTGAGTCCGTGACTCGATTTTCCACCGGTTGGTCGGTGGAGGAGCGTTGTGGAGTGGTGCCGGTTCGGCACACACGGTAAGCGCCTGGACGGGAGCGGGAGCCGCGGCTGGACGGACGCTCTTGAGAAGCTTGTCAATGCGGCCAAGAACTCCGCTCTCCGAATGCAGCATACTCGATTGCGTGTGCTGGCAGCGATCGCGGTTGGTCTTATCGTCGTCCGGCAGGCGTTGAAGCAGGGCGGTAACAAGCGCCCGAAACGCCTCGCGGCAGCCATCCACCTTCTGCGCCAGCTTGCCGACGAATTCGGGAGAACTGGCTTGGATGGCTTCCATTACCTCCTTGCGGCGCCCGTCGTCCCAGTCGCGAAGCGTGCGGGAGGCCGGCGAGGCGGCGTCAGCCAAGGGAAGGCGGCTTAGTGTCTTGACGAACACGAACTCTCCCTCGGTGGCATACTCGGCGGCGAACTGGCTGACCAATATCATGCGTGCGTTAAGCTTGCGCGGGAATAGGTTAACCCACAAATCCTGTTCCTTACCTTCTTTCTTACCTTCACTTGGAGATCGAACCCAAGCTGCCAGTGTGTCGAGAGAATCCTTCCAAGGGCCGAGACCGCGTTGCAGGCAGGCGAGGCTCCAGATCATGCCTAGTCGGAGATCACGGGTGTGTTCGAGAAAGCTGAAGCAGCCGTCTTCTATGCCGGCCCAGTTGAGTTGGCTGTAATTCGAGTCTCTCTGCTGAATCTGCCTTCCAATCTCTAGGTACTTCTCATTCCCGCTGAGATCTGCTCCGCAAGGATAGTCGCCTGGGATGGGCTGCCGCAAGGTTTCAAGTGTAATCATAACTCAGAAAGTGGGTGTTCGCGCGTTCACCACCAATACTCAATGGTTTTCACCAAGTCGCGGAAAGTCCGGGTGAGTTCCGGGGTGCTCTGCGCCGCCTGCGTGAACCGTTGTTCCAGGTTTAACGCCTTCCGTTTGTAGAATTCCCTGCCTGGCCCGATATCTCCGACGAGCCGTCTAGCCGGACGGCCAGCGTCAGGGTAGCCCGGCGGAACAATAATGCTAGGATCGCTCTTTCGCTTTCTAAACCACACCTTGAAACACTCCAGTTCCATGTTGAGCGCTTTGAGCCGCTCGACGTCTGTCGCCACCGGCGGCGCGTTCGACTTGTTCACATTGACCGGGAAGCTCACCGGCTGGCTCGCTTGGCCCCGCTCGTCGGTCGCCACTACCGTTACCTGCGTCTGCCCCTCCTTCTGCCCGCGCAGCGTTAACTGCCACTTCCCTCCGGCATAGTTGGTCTGCGCCACCACCACCCCGACCGCTGTGGGCGTCACCGCCAGCCGCACCGTGGCCGGAGCCTCGTCCGTCACCGTCAGCACCACGGTATTGGTCCGCCCCACCTCCAGCGTTTGTTCAACAATGCCCGCAACCGCCGGCGGCACGTTCGACTTGTTCACATTGACCAGGAAGCTCACCGGCT
>CAINDV010000711.1 GCA_903847485.1 uncultured Verrucomicrobiota bacterium | reverse complement strand
TTTCGGGGCCTCCTGTTTCGGCGGTTGCTCGAACAAGCGGTTCGAGGCGGGCCGATCACCTACCGCTCACGCGTCGTAAACCCAACTCCCAAGCGTCAAAAACCACGGCCGCCTCGTGAGCATCGGGTCGAGCCCGCGTCCCTTGAGATCAATCCGAAAAAACTTCACCCATGGCGAAACTACAACCCGTAGGGGTCGCCGCACTCAGATGGACAACCCCTTTTCCGAAATGACCACGAGCAACCCCAAGGCGCTTGCCCCCGTGGCCCGGCATTGCGACCGCTGGCCCATGATGATGAGCAAACATCCGCTACGCTGCGACCCTCACGACCGGCTGTGGGAGATGGACCTTGGCATAGCCGTCCCCATAAAAATGAGCGAGCAGGCCCGGTGGAAACCTGACGCCGCTGGCTGGCTGGCCGTATCACTTTATGAGCACGTCGAAGATATGTGCGCGGCTGGGGTTTCCTTAGTGCTCGACAAAGACCGCGAGCTTCCGCTGCGCGAGTATCTTGGCCCGTTCACCGCTGACAACGTCCGCCGATGGTGGGAGTTCGCATGGCCGCTATTCGACGCCAGCTATCCGCAACCGTCGGCCATCCCGGAACTGGCCGCGCTGGTCCCCGCGACCTCGAAAAGGAAAGTGAGTGCGACCCGCCAAAGGCTACTTGGCCGGAAAGCCTTTCTGCCCAACCGAAGACTGCCGGGCAAATTGATTTTGACGTGCAAAGCCTAATAAAAACGAGGTTTTACCACCTGGTCTGAGGAGCGCCCGGAGGCATACCAGAGGTAACGCCTTAGACGTGGTACGGACACCCGCCGGACAATGGCGGTGTGAAAAATACTGTTGTTGGAATTAACGCGACGCAAGCCGTCGCCACTGAATTGTTTGACGACCGCGCCGCTGGGGTTTATCTCGGCGGACTTACCCCACGCACACTGAGATTGTGGCGGAGGACAATGGGGACTCCCTCACCTGCGACTTACCGCGAAAGTTGTTCGCTATCGGAAGTCGGACATTGACCGCTGGCTGGACAGTCACAGCGTTCAAATTCGGGGAGGTTGCCGATGAATACCGCGAACACTCCCCGCAACCTCGCGCAAGGTGTAAAGCCGTCCCGAAAAGCGCCGCATGGGCTTTGGTGTAAATGCACCCCGAAAAGCGCCGCACGGCCAAGTGCCGCATTTTTAGCGGACACCTTTTCTCCTTCATCCCTATGACCTCCTCGACAGCATCAAAAGCCCAGGCCCGCGCCGCCGCTCGCAAAATTGAAAGAGCACTTCGCAAAGGCTGGGCACCCGGCAAAGGCCCGGTTTGCAGTTTCGGCAAGCGCCGCGCCAAACGGCAGGAAGGCGGGCAATGAGCGCCGAAACTATCACCCCGGATTCGATTTCGCTACATGATGGGAAATTGATTGAACGCTACCAAGTGCGGCTTGTGCCGGTAGATGAAATCCGGCCATCGCCTGAGAACAACGAGGTTTATGGCCCAACCAATTTCGACAATGACCCCGCGCTGCATGCGTTGGTCCGCAGTGTCGAGCGGCTGGGTCTGGAGGAACCGCTCATCATCACCCGTGACAATTACATCCTGTCGGGCAATCGGCGATTCTTCGCGGTGCAGGAACTGGGCTGGCCCGAGGTGCCTGTCCGCACCGCCAACGTCACCCGCGCTGACGCCGCCGACTACCACCGCCTGCTTACTGAATACAACCCCCAACGAGTTAAATCCGTAGCGGCCGCCTTGTCCGAGCAGTTGCTCAAATCGTCAGACGATGGCGACGACGGCAAATCTTGGGCGGAGTAGCACGAAGCCAGAAGCAAACCCGACTTGGAAATCATGCAAGTTAAAGGAGAGAAACCGGAAGAAGCCGGTAGGCCCACGTCAGCAAGAATTCTTGAGAGCCGCCAGCAAGTAACTGAGAATTTGCGCCCGTACTGGCCTCTGAGTGTGCGCCAAGTCCACTACAAGCTGCTTAACAACCCGCCCCTGACTCAGACGACGAAAAAGAAGAACGAGCGATGGCGATACAAAAACAACCTGGACAATTACGGAAAGTGGGTGTCCATCTGAGTGCGGCGACCACTACAGGCTGTAGTTTCGCCATGGGTGAAGTTTTTTCGGATTGATCTCAAGGGACGCGGGCCCGACCCGATGCTCACCAGGCGGCCGTGGTTTTTGACGCTTGGGAGTTGGGTTTACGACGAGTGAG
>CAINDV010000710.1 GCA_903847485.1 uncultured Verrucomicrobiota bacterium | reverse complement strand
GGCATCTGCGCCGACGCAGTCAACGGGGCTGGCGTGTCCGTGAGGGCGTCAGCTTGTATGCGCATCTGGATCATCTGGGACTGGTGAGCTTGTGAATGCTTTCGGGAAGAGACGACGCAGGCGAAAGCCGGATGGGGGAAATCTCCATGTCCGGTTTGACGAGGGAGAGGTGCCCCAGCGGAGACTGACAACTGCGGTCGGTTCAACTCCATCATGGACGCCTCTCTACTCTACTGGACGAATTCCCCGCCAGGCTTGGACGCAGTGACTGCTGACACCAACGGGGCAATCCGGGTGAACGTGCCGCTGCTTTCGGTGAGCGGGCCGATGTTCTACCGGGTGCGGGGCTATGCGGTGCCGACGAACCTGGTGGCTATCCCGGCGGGCAGCTTCGTGATGGGTAGTCCGACGAACGAGCCAGCGCGGCTTTCGGATGAAACGCAGCATACGGTGACGCTGACCAAGGGCTTCTGCATCGGCAAACGTGAGGTTACTCAGGCCGAATACCTGGCGGTGATGGGAAGCAACCCGAGTTTTTTCACGACCAAGGACGGGAATGGCAATCCGATCAGTCCAGACCTGAGCCGTCCGGTGGAGACGGTGAGTTGGCAAAACGCGACGAACTACTGTGCGCAACTGACAGTGCGGGAGCGGAGCGCGGGGCGGCTGCCGGCGGGGTACGTGTATCGGTTGCCGACGGAGGCGGAATGGGAGTATGCGTGCCGGGCGGGGACGACCACGCCGTTCCACTACGGAAACGAGTTGCGCTCCGGGATGGCAAACTTCGACGGCACTTACGAATACCTCATTGGTGAGCCCCATCATTACAATCCGAGCGGCATTTACCTTGGCCGGACCACCTCGGTGGGAAGTTATGCGCCGAATGCTTGGGGCCTCTATGACATGCACGGGAACGTCTGGGAAAGGTGTCAGGATTGGTATGGCACTTATCCCAGCGGGAGTGTGAGTGACCCGCGAGGCCCCGCCGCAGGCTCGTACTTTGTGGTCCGCGGCGGCTTTTGGAGCGGCGACGCGCGCTACTGCCGTTCGGCGCGCCGCGAAATCAGCCGCCCGACGGACCGGGACTACTACATCGGTTTCCGCGTTGTCCTGGCTCCAGGTGAGTGAGCTACCGAGCAGCCAGCGAGGAGCTGTCGCGGCGAGCGAGCGGAGCGCAGCCGGACTGGAGGTCGGCGCTCCGCCCCAAGATCAAGGCGTGGGCGCCTGCCGAAGCCGCTCCAAGTGGGCATCCAGCCTCTGAGGAGAAACCGGAACGGCGGTGCCGAGTTCCTGGGCGAAGAGCGAGACTTTGAACTCCTCCACCAGCCAGCGAAACTCATCCGCAGGAGCGCTGCTTTCTACCTTCTGCTTTCCGCTTTCCGTCTTCGGCTGAAGCTGGCGCAGGGCCTCCAGATACGGAGCGAGTTGGCGGGCGCGCTCGGCGTCTTTGGCTGGATTCAGCGCGGCGCGTTCGGCGCGAATGAGCAAAGCTTTGAGGTAGCGCGGCATGTGCGGCAGGCGCTCGAAGGGAGTGCTCGCGATGTAGTCGCCCGGCAGCAGCGCAGCCAACTCCGTCGCAAGCAGGCTTGGCGGACGGCTGACGACCGGCGCGGCGGTGAGTTGGTGGAAGCTGCTCAGCGTCTTCGGCTTGGCGGCGAGCTGTGTGACCGGTGCTGGCGGCGGGCCGGCGCGGCGAAGAATGTCCTGACGCAACTTCAATATCGCCTCCAGCCGGTCCTCAAACTGCACCGCCAGTCCGGGCAGGCGGCGGCGAGCTTCGGCGACGGCGGCTTGGAAGTGCGCCTGGGTCAGCGCCGGAAGCGGTTCGGCGGGCAGCAGGTGGCGGCGGAGATTGGCGAAAGCTGCGACCTGCAATTCCTCGCTCGCCAGCGAACCAGCAAGCGGTGCCAGGCGGACCAGCGACCGCAAATCCTTCTGCAACCAGCCGAGATCTTTTTGTAGCGCAAGTTCGACGAGGCGCTGAACGCCGCCGAGACTGGCGTGGCGCGCGGCCGCCTGGCTACGGAAGAGCTTCAGGTTGACCACTCCAGCCGCGTAGCTAGGCGCGATAGGGCCATGGGCGTCTCGCTCGTGAGTTGCGCGGCTCGCGGGCGGGACGCCCTTGCCACTAGCCTGGCTAACCTGGTTCGCGGAAAGGGCAGCGCCGATTTCCTTCGCCGCCGGAGCAGTGGCACGGGCGTCTCGCCCGTGAGGTGGGAAACGCACGGGCGGGACGCCCGTGCCACTAATTTCCTCCACCGCCAGGCCGGGCCAGGCGTAGAGAGTGAGCGGGCCGGATTCGCTCACGGTGACGCGCTCCGGTGGGTCGTCGAAGGTCCAGCCGGTGAGGCTGAAGCGTTCCCAGCGCAGCGCGGCCTGCCGCCACGGGGCGTCGTCGGGCGGCGGCTCGACTTTGGTTTGTTCAAGCTGCTTGCGAAGCTGGGCGAGGTCGCGACTGGCACCGAGCGGCTTCTGGTCGTTGCCGACGATTTCCACGCGCGGACGCAGGTGTTCCGGCAACGCGCCGACGGGCCAGGCGGCGGGCGTCACTTCCACGCCGTAACGCTGCCGGAGGAAGCGCGCCAGATCGTGCAGGAGCGAAGCGCCTTCGGGGCGCAGTTCGCGGGCGATTTCGGGCACCTTCGGCGCGAGCGGCATCAACTCCCGGCGGATCGCTTTCGGCAGCGCGCGGAGCAATTCATTGATCTGGTTTTCGCGCAAGCCGGGCACGGCCCACTCGACACTGGCTGGCGAAAGATGCTGCGCCAGGGTGAAGCCGAGCTTGAGCGTCACGCCGTCG
>CAINDV010000709.1 GCA_903847485.1 uncultured Verrucomicrobiota bacterium | reverse complement strand
CGGGTCAGCGGTAAAGGCTGGGCAGGCAACAGATAGTGGTTTCATCCCAGCCCATTTCACTCGAAAACACGGGATGGGTCTAGCAAAAAGTGCGAGCCCTGTGGTTAGGGCCCGCTCCCGATGCATATGAAAATGCCGTGGGTTTTCTTTGGGAAGGTGAAGATCTCCGCTTGACAAGCGAGACCGTCTGCAGCCTAATGCAGCCGTTTTTGGACGGTCTGGTTAAACTGCAAACGTAGAAACAACGAAAAATTACATGAAGAAAATGCTATTCGGTTTGGGTGTCGTGGGGTTGGGGCTGCTTGCCGTGGGCGACGCCCGTGCGTCGTTTGTCGAGGTTATCTACGACAATGGCGGTCCCAATCAATTAGGTGGCAGCGAGATGACGCGCTTTATTCAAGCCGAGGACTTCGTCCTAAGTGCGGCCACCAAGTTCACCGATGTCCGTTTCTGGTCGCTCGAGTTGCCAGTCGGCTACCAAGGTTCATTTGTCTGGCAGATCTACGGTGACAACGCCGGCCAGCCCGGCAGTCTCTTGAACAGCGGTGAGGCCGTGCCTTTGCGGAGAAGCACGGGCAAAACATTTGGTGCCTACCAGGAGTACGAGAATACTTTTTCCGCCGGCATAATCAGCCTTGGTGCCGGCACCTATTGGCTCGGCCTGCACAACGGCCCGCTCACCACGGCCACGCTCCAGAATGTTCGCTGGGAAACCACCGGGCAGATCCACAACCCGACCGGTTTTGAAGACGCTACCCCGTTTGGCGTCGGGCCTTGGGAGGCCACCGGTTTGGAGCACGCGTTCCAGTTAGGCGTGCCAGAACCCTCTCAAATCGCCACCGGCGTCCTGCTGCTGGGCGGCGTGGCCGGCTACGTGGTTCGCCGCCGGAGGGCTAAGTCGAACCATGCTGCCCCCCCGCTCCCTCCGCCACACCGAAACACCGCCCTCTGAATTTCTGCTTTCCAATTTTCCACTTTCCCCCTGAACCGTTCCCTTAACCTAAACCAAGTTACCATAAAACAGACCTGACATCGCACATCAACACCGCAAAACTATGAAACGAATCAATTCCATCCGGCGCAGCCTGCTCGGCTCCGCCTTGGCGCTCACGACCCTCACCCTCGCCCAGCCGGCGGCCCACGCCGCCAACGGCACCTGGACCAACCTGACCTCGGGCGGGTTATGGAACATCCCCGGCAACTGGAGCGGCGGCACGGTGGCCGATAGCTCCGGTTCCACAGCGTATTTCAATACGTTGGACCTTACCGCGGACAATTTGGTGCGTCTCGATGGCTCTCACACCCTCACCGGGTTGATCTTTGGCGACCTTCTCACCGGCACCGCCGGTGGTTGGTTCCTGGATAACAATGCCACGCCGGGCAACCTCCTGACCCTCGCTGGCACGACACCCACGATCACCGTCAATGCCTTGGGCACGGCCAAGACCGCCACGATCGGCGCGGTCATCGCCGGCAGCGCGGGCCTGACCAAGGCCGGCGCGGGCACGCTGACTCTCACCAACGTGAATACCTTCACTGGCGGGCTGACACTCAAGGGCGGCACGCTCCTGGAGAATTTCACGAGTCTCGCCACGCCGACGGACCTGATCAACAGCGGCAACACGCTCACTCTCGGCGGCGCCATCCTGAGCCTCACTGGCAATAGCACCGCCGACACCAGCCAGACCTTGGGCAACGTCACCGTCAACGCCGGCGGGGGACAGATACTCGTCAACCCCAACGGCAGCGCGAGGACGGCGACCTTGAACCTCGGCACGATCACGGCCAACGCCGCGGGCAGCAGTCTGTTGGTGGGTAAGGCCGCCGCCGCCAGCGGCACTAACATCATCACCACCGGCAGTAACACGAACAGCCCAGGGGGCATCTACGGTGGCCGGGTTGTCTGCTTCAACGGCACCGCCAATACCGGCTATGACTGGGCCACCACAGCTTCCGGCTCCTCCCCATACGCCCTTTCTCCTCTCGCCAGTGGCGGCTATACCGCGCTGCCGACCTCGGGCGGTTCCTCAACCGTGAACTACAGCATGACGGCGGCAACCGCTCTAGCTGGCAGTTTCTCTCTGAATACCCTTAAACTTGAGGCTCCAAGTGGCGATTTGGCCCTCGGAGGAAACACCCTTACGATCTCAGGCGGCGGGCTGCTCATGTCGGGAACGACGGGCAGAACCATCAGCGGCACCTTCGGCGCTAATAAGCTGACGGCCGACAACGGCAGCGGCGCGTATGACCTGATTATCCACCAGTACAACTCCGGTGGCCTGACGGTGAGCGCACTGATCGGCGACAACGGTGTCAACCCCGTGACGCTCACCAAGACAGGCTCCGGTCAACTCAACCTCTCCGGCACCAACACCTACACCGGCGGCACGTTTATTAATGCCGGCACGCTATATTCAAGCACGGCTCAGAATAATCGCGCTCTCGGGGCTGCTGGTTCTGTGCGTGTGACGGTTCAAAGTGGAGCCACTTTCACAGGGGAAAGATGCAATCTCACAGGCACGCTGCTTACCTTGAACGGAGGGACGTGGACTGAGAATAATGGTTTCGGGGGTAGTTGGACTGGGCCGGTAACCTTGGGTGCCAACTCTATCATTAACAGCGGGTTCGGGCAAACGATCACTGGCAATGTGAGCGGGCCGGGTGGCTTGACCCACACGGGCAACGGCCAGCTTAACCTCAACGGCATCAACACCTACGCTGGCCCCACGATCATCAGTGCCGGCACCGTGGCATTTCCCACGAACACGTCACTCTACAACGCCAATACGGCGAGCTGGACCCCGGCGAACATCATTGTGGCCAGCGGCGCGAAGCTGCAGCTCAAGGTTGGCGGAGTAACCGACTTTACCACGGCCGAGGTCACTACACTGCTCGGTAACCTGCTCGCGGTGAATAACAACGGGTTGAGAGCCGGTTCACTTTTCTCTCTTGACACCGCCAACGCCGCCGGCGTGTTATCGCCCGTTATCTTTTCCACTAAGATCACCGATTCGACCGGCCCGGGCGGCGGGGCGGTGGGCTTCCAGAAACAAGGTGCCAACACGCTGCTACTCGACGGTGCCAACACTTACACCGGCCCGACCACCGTCGCCGCCGGAACGCTCAGAGCGGGCGTGGCCACGGTGGCTAACACCTCCGGTGCGCTCGGCGTTAATTCGGCGGTAACGGCTAGTAGCACCCTGGACCTCAATGGCTTCGATACGCAGATCGGCTCCCTGACCGGTGCCGGTGCCGTGACTCTCGGCGTCGCGACGCTCACGATTGGCGGTAACAATACCAGCCCGGCGGCCCATTCCGGCGTCATCTCCGACGGCGGTAACTCCGGCAATCTGACCAAGACCGGGACCGGCACCCTGACGCTGAGCGGGGCGAACACCTACCTCGGCACGACTACTCTCAACGGCGGCATCATCAACCTCGGCAGAGCGGAGTTGGCCGGAATCTCCGGCCCGCTCGGTAACTCCGGGCTAATCGTCCTGGGCGGCGGCACGCTACAGTACACCACCGCGAACAATTACGACTATTCCAGCCGCTTTAGCACGGCACCGAACCAAGCCTACAACGTGGATACCGCCAACCAGGCCATCACCTGGGCCGCCGCCCTGACCAGCGCCGGGGGCTCCCTGACCAAGATTGGCGCGAGCACGCTGACACTCGCCGGCGCGAACACCTACTCCGGCCCGACCACCGTGAACGCCGGCAAGCTCAAAGCCAGCGCAGCCTCGAATCCAGGAGTCTCCGGTGCCTTCGGCTATAACTCAGCCGTGACGCTGTCGAGTGCCGCGACCGTCGGCTTGGACATTACGGGCTTCGATGCGGAGATCGGCTCGCTGACCGGCGGTGGCAGCGTGACCCTTGGTGCCAACGCGCTCACCGTCGGCGGCAACAACGCCACTCCAGCGCCCTATGAAGGCGTCATTTCCGGCACCGGCGGCAGCCTGGTCAAGGTCGGGACCGGCACGCTGGCCCTCAGCGGTACGAACACCTATACCGGCGCGACGACCATCAGCGCCGGAACGCTTAGTATTTCAGCCCGCAGTTCAAGACTCGGATCGGCGTCGTACGCTACCGCGAGCACTTACACCTTTGGTCCTGCCAGTGGCAACCTGCTCGCCGGTCTCTCGCCCACCGCCGTCTCGAACGGCAACGCCGGTGCCGAGGCTACCGGACCCGTCACCATGCTGACGGACGGCACCATTGTCGCCAATAACGCCAATACCTACACCATCGGCAACAACGCCGTTCTTACCTATACGTTGGGCGCGGCCAGCCAAGGCTATGATGTAACTCAGATCAATATCTACTCCGGCTGGGGCGACAGCGGACGCGAGAACATTACCCTGACGAGCATCAGCTACTCGACCGTCGCTAATCCGGTCACCTTCATTGCTATCCCGAATAGCGCTGTGAACTACGAAGGTGGCACGAGCATCGCCCTGGCCCGGCTAACGGCCACCGGCGGGGTGCTTGCCACCAACGTTTATGCGATTCAGTTCAACTTCGGCGGTCAGGAGAATGGCTATGCTGGTTACCGCGAACTGGAGGTGGTCGGTGGGCCGCCGGGCCCGGCTCCGGTCGGCAGCCTTGCCACGACCAAGATTGACCTCGCCGCCGGGGCAACCTTTGATGTGTCAGCCTTAGGTTCTTATACGTCGGGCAACAACACGACCTTGAGCGCCAGCGGTACTGGTTTGACCACGGGCGCCGCCACCCTCAAGGGGCCGGCCGGTGGACTTATCAACCTGAATGCGCGGCCCATGGCCTTGAATTTCACCCCGACCGCCGCCGGTGATCGCACGCATCCGGCGCTGGTCATTGCGCAGGGTAATTTGGACGTCAGCGGCGTCGTGATGACCGTCAACAATAACGGAGCCGTACCCTTGGGCGCGGGCACCTACACCTTGATTAAGGATAGGGACATTTTCGGCCAGGTCATGGGCGCTCCCTTCTTGGCGGGTGGCGTGGTGGGCGGGATGGGAATCGCGGCCGGCCTGAGCGCGGTCGTCGAACTTAGCAGCGATAGCACGGCCGTGAACTTGGTGGTGGTCAGCGGCGCGGTCCCGGTCCCGGTCACGCTCAAGCGCCATTTGGGCACCGGCGATACCAGCACCTACGGCGATGCGTTGTCCTTCGATGTCACTGTTTCCGCGGGGGACGGCGCGGTGGCGTTGTATGACGGCGGCGCGGCCGGCACTCTGGTCGGCGCGGGAACCCTGGCGAGCGGGGCCTGCACCATCACGGCGTATCTCAATGGGTTGACGGCGGGGGTGCATAACAACATCGTCGCGGTGTATGGGGGAGATTCCGGCCACCTCCGCGGCGTCTCTGCCGCCTTGGTGCCGCCCCAGATCGTCGGGCCAAAGGGGCTTACGGTGGCTGGTGCGGTGGGCAACAACAAGCTTTACGACGGTACCGCCGCCGCCACCCTCAGCGGCACTCTCGTCGTCCTGGTTTCGGGCGACACGGCTACTGAGATTCACCTGGTCGGGACCGGCACCTTCGACAACGGCGGGGCAATAGGCACCGGCCTGGCGATCACCCCAAACGCGACGCTGGGCGGCACGAAAGCCACCAGTTACACCCTGACCCAGCCCACCGGCATCACCGCCGACATTCTCAGCACGGCGATCTGGACGAACCTGGTCAGTGGCCTCGATTGGAGCACCCCCGGCAACTGGACTAACAACCTTGTCGCCAATGGTGCCGACGTGACGGCGGACTTCAGCAAGTTGAACATCACTGTGGACACCACGGTTGACTTCGATTCCCCCCGCACCATCGGCGGTTTGATCTTTGGCGACACCACGAATAGCACTGCGGCCGGCTGGATACTGGACAACCAGGGGCAGGCGGCCAACGTGTTAACGCTGGCCGGCGCGGCCCCCAAGATCACCGCTAACACGCTTGCCTCCGCTAGAAACGTGACGATCCGCCCCGAAATAGTTCTGGCCACCAATGTAGTAGTTGACGCAACCAACAGTGTGATTCTCACCAGCCTCATCTCGGGCGAGGGCGGTCTGATCAAGAACGGCCCCGGCACACTGACGATCTACGGGGTATCCCCCAACACCTACAGCGGCGGAACCATCGTCAGCAACGGCACGCTTCACTTGGGCGCTATTACCAATGGGATCAGTCCATTGTGCGACTCTACTGTGGGAACTGGCCCCCTAACGCTTAACAGTGGCTGCACCCTCGAGTTTGACCGAGTCAATGCGGCGAACGACTTGACCTTAAACGGAGGCACAGTCATTGCCAATAACGGGTGGGGTGCTTCATGGAACGGCAACACCACCGTGAACTCAAATACGACCGTCCAGACTACGTATAACATGACATTCAATAATGCGAGTGGCAGCATCACCGGAGCCGGTGGCTTCACCAAGACGGGCGTCAACACGCTGATCCTCTCCGGCGAAAACACCTTCACCGGCCCCATGAACGTGCGAGCCGGCACGCTGCGAGCAGCCTCTCTCAACAGTGTCAATGGTGGCACTCCGCTGTTGCCCAGCAGCAACCTGGGTGCGCCGACCAACGTGTTGGATGGCACGATCTCACTGGGCTTCACCACCACGGCCGCCACCCTGCTATATAACGGCGCGGGTGAAACCACCGACCGCGTCCTGAATCTGGCCGGCACCACCGGCGGTGTGACGCTTGATCAGTCGGGTGCCGGCGACAAACTGATCTTCAGCAGCAACCTGGCGATCCCCGGCACGGCTGGGGCGGACAACCGCAAGACCTTGACCTTGCAGGGTTCAACCGCGGGTGCGGGTCAGCTCAGCGGCAATCTCGGCGACAGCCTCTTGGGCACCGCCGGGCAATTGGCCACCAGCGTGACAAAGGCTGGCACCGGCACTTGGACGCTCGCCGGCACAAACACCTACACCGGCGTCACGACCATCAGTGCCGGAATGTTGCAATTCGCCAACCCCGCGTCGCTTTACAATGCGGTGGAGACGAGCTGGACGCCGGCGAGCCTCAGCGTGGCCAGCGGCGCCACCGTAGCAGTCAACCTCGGCGGCACGAGCGAGTTCACCCCCGCTCAGGTCGGCACTCTGCTCGGCAAACTCTCCACGGTGAATAACAACGGGTTGCGCGCTGGTTCGGCTTTCGGCCTGGACACCGCCAACGCGGCCGACACGGTCACCGTTTCCGCAGCCATCGCCAACTCGACTGGCACGGGCGGCGGAGCGGTCGGCCTCAAGAAGTTCGGGACGGTCGCGCTGCGGCTCTCTGGTGCCAGCACCTACACCGGTAGGACTACGATCAACGCCGGTACAGTGCAGGCCGGCGTGGCCTCGGTGCCCAATACGAGCGGTGCCTTGGGCAAAAACTCGGCGGTATCGCTTGCGGATGAGGCGACTGCCATGCTGGACATCACCGGCTTCAACACCCAGATCGGTTCGCTGGCCGGCGGCGGCGGGATAGGCGGCAACGTGACCCTCGGGGCCGCGACGCTCACGGTGGGCGGCGACAATACCACTAACACCTATGCCGGCATCATCTCCGGCGACGGTGGTCTTACCAAGATCGGAACCGGCACGCAGACACTCTCCAGCGCGAACACCTACACTGGCCCGACTCGCGTCCTGGCCGGCGTGCTCGCCTGTTCCGACGTTGCCGCCCTTGCTGGCGGCGCTCTGCACATCACCAACGTGGCCAAGCTCCAGTTGGATTTCGGCGACACCCGGCAGGTCGCCTCGTTGACCCTCGACGGAGTTCTACAGCCCAGCGGCATCTACGGCTCCTCCAGTTCGGCTGCGCCCGCGCCCGATGACCTCCACTTCGTCGGCTCGGGCACGGTGACGGTGAGCGGGGGCGTGCCGCCACCGGTGCTGGATCTCAGCGGGTTCACACTGCCGGGTGGAGTGCCGACCTTTACCTTCGCGACGGTGGCGGGTTATAGGTACCGCATGGTTCACACCAGTAACGTGCTCAATCCCATGACTGCCTGGCAGCCGGTCATTGACCCGCCGAGTTACCCGGCCGCCGAGGGCTGGAGTGTAGTCTCGGGCGGAGAAACCATGACCATCACCGATGTGAGCGCAGCGGGTCAGCCAGAGCGCTTCTATCGGCTCGAAGCGGCCGCGCCGTAGGGCAAACCCCGGCCGTGCCCGTTGGGGCAGCCCAAGGCACTTAGCAAGGGCCGGAGGAGCAATCCTCCGGCCTTTTTCCCAACCAATGAGGTTCTTTCAAAACTGCAGGAGCCGACGTAAGGAGGCTTAGAGCGTGTATCCGAATTCCGCCAGAAACTACTTTATCGTTATTGTGCCAGCTCGTGTAATGTATTAGTCAGTCGGGATGCAAAACGCATCTCGAACCTATCCGACGGATCTGAGCGACGCTCCGTGGCTTCTCCTGCCACCCTGCCTTCCCGCGCCCAGCACACGCGGACGCCCCCGCGCGGTCGACCTGCGCCACATCCTCAACGGCATTTTCTATCTCCTCCAAGCCGGGTGTGCCTGGCGCCTGCTGCCCAAGGAATATGGCCCCTGGTCCACCGTCTATGGCTACTTCCGCCGTTGGTCCCGCGCTGGCCTGTGG
>CAINDV010000708.1 GCA_903847485.1 uncultured Verrucomicrobiota bacterium | reverse complement strand
CGTTGGAAACGTCGCGCCCAACTCCGGCTTACGACGCCAATGGGGCCATACGTAGAATCGTGGCCACTTACGATGCCAGTGTGGTGCGGCCGCTCCTCCGGTTGGAACTTCCACCAAAGGGCCAACCGCGTCGCAACCGTACGACCAGAGCGCGGTTATTTGGACTCAAAGTGCGATGAGAGCATGGGCGGAACCTGAAAATCTCTACAACGGCACTTCGGCCGCTCTTACGACCGCAAAAAAGTTCGTAACAAGTAAATCATCGTCTCGGGTGACCACGAACCCGGCCTGCGCGGCCAGGGCGCACGCCAGAAACGGATCGTCCTTGGGATCGCGGCTCCGCTGCTTGCCCAAGGGAGCGGGTTCAACCCACTTCGCTTTCGCGCGCAGCCAAGCCAACGCCCCGGCGCGGTTGCAGGCGGGAAAACGAGGCTGAAACTCGGCGGCGATGGCTTCGTATTCGGCGAAGACTTCGGCCGACAGGGCCACCGCATACCAGCGCCGCGCCAGTCCCGCCAGGCAACGCCGGGCCGTGCTCTGAGGCCAGAAGACGGCACTGATGACGGTGTTCGTGTCGAGAACGACCGTGGTCATGGCTTCGGCACGGCTTGCCTCCCGCTGCGGTGACGCTGGATGGCAGCCTGGATGGCGGCGTCATCTTCATCCGTCGGCTCGCCCTGGGGGGCACTAGGGTAATCTCCGAAGATGCGCTCGAACTGCTCAATCTCGCGCTGCTGCATTTGGCGGATGGCATCGCGCACGACTTCATTCTCGTTCTGGTACCGGCCGGACTGCACCTGCTCCTTGACATAACGCCGGAGTTCGGTGGTCAGGTTCACGTTCAGTGCTTGCGTCATCATACGATGGAAAATAACCGCCCTGGCCATGTTTGGCAATCTTAGCCATGCGTCGGCACGGCTTCGGGAAAGGGGAGCACCGGAACCAGCGGCAGAGGTTCTTTCGTCCCTGACGGGACTTGAGATTCATTTGCGCGGGTTACCCACCGATGAATCGGTGGGCTAGGAGCGGGCGGCCCGGCAGGACTGGGGGAAACCCCGGCGGCGCTCTGCCGAGCCGCCGCTACGTCCCAGCAGGGACGGGCGAAAATAGCCCACCGTTTCAACGGTGGGATGGGATGGCGGCGGCATGGCCTCGCGCAACTCTCAGCCAGCGTTGCCACGAACGGCTTCCGATCCGCGTCATCATGGACAACCGCTTCCCGCCGATCCCCGCGGTTCATGACGTGATAGATCCCGCCCGGATACTCCACTCGTAACTTGCGAGCCATGCGCGAAGCCTCACCATGACAACCTCAGTTGCCAATAACAAGAACTGACCCCTTTACTTTATGACCCCTTTATGGCAGACCGACAAGCCCGCAGGGCTTGAACGTGAGTAGCCGTGGGTGCAACCCACGGGGGCACGATCAAACGAAAGACCGACCCTGAAAGGGTCGAACAGCGGCGCGTTTGCGGAGAGTTCGGCCCTTTCAGGGCCGGCGACATCTTCGGACGGCTCTCCCGTGGGTTGCACCCACGGCTATTCATGTTGAAACCCTCCGGGTTTCGGGGCACTGCCATTTAGTTAAGAGAACGCGGTTCTGTCCCAGCTCCGTAGGAGCATAATGTTTATAGTTGCGATCCACCAGTGGAGACCAGGCCCCAGCGGGGCGAAATGTATTCCGTGGATAGGGTTTCGCCCCTTTGATCCAAGCCATTCCGCCCCTCTGGGGCTTGGTCATTATAGGACAGGCGTGGCTATAAACATTGCGCTCCTACGGAGCTGGGGCCGAGCCGCGCTCGCCTAAACTAAAGGGCAATGGGGTTTCGGGGAGGAACCCGCATCTCGACTTGCAAGCAACTGAGATGCGCCCCGCGCCGACCTCAAGACCGTGAGCCAATAGCCGGAACCCTTTACGTCTCGGCCAGCGTTTCCACGAACCGCTTCCGATCCGCGTCATCATGGACAATCGCTTCCCGCCGATCCCCGCGGTTCATGACGTGATAGACCGCGCCCGCATACTGAATTATCAACTTGCGCGCCATAGAACCACGGCAGCATGGCCAAAACCCGCCGGGTCTGTCAAAGCCAAATTGTCCGATAGCCGGACTGACCCCTTCACAATAGCCGGGACTGACCCCTTCAAGGCGCCGGGCTTAGTAATGCCCAATTGTCCGATAGCCGTGACTGAGCCTTCATGACCGCTCACGCTAATGGGTGGCCACTTTATTTGGATGACCCCTTTACTCACAAGAATACCACGCTGACAAAACTACGGTAGTAAGGCCAGAGGCGTCGGCTCCCGCCCCTCCCGCAAAGCTGCTTGGTCCCCAAGGGACAAACGTAAGCATCGCAGCCGCACGCATAAATGCGCCTGCCACAAAGCCTGCAAGGTAGCCTCCCGCGAAGTACTTCGCATAGCGTTCCACGTACTGAATTGGCTCCCGCCCCGGCTTCTTGCGAACATATTCAATCCAAATATCGCATGTGATTGCGCCCCAAAGGTTGGCAACTGCTGTGATTCGCGCCATGCTTATTGCGAATTCGATAATGACGGATTCGCCAGTTGGGTCACTGCTCCCGAGTGGACTGTTCTGCACGTACCTGTACAAGTTGAAATCCCTTGCATCAAAACCGGTGGGATCCTCGCAGGTGAACCTTCCTAGATCTGGTGAATAGTAGCGGGCTCGGCAGAAAAAGAGGCCCAACTCGGCATCCCACTCGCGACCCGTAAAGAGAAAACGGTCGGCAAAGGCTGCTTCTGACTGCGTAATGACTCGCCCAAAGGTGTCGAACTGGGCGTGGCTAACCAGATTCCCCGCTGAATCTGTTAGGTCGCGCACGGTGCCAAGATTGTCAGTAAGATACCAAATAGTCGGCTCTCCAAGCCGGTGTCGCGCGAGCATCTCGTCGATCCGATTGCCAAGCAAGTAGCGGGCGATGATATCGCCGGTGCTATTGGCGTCAGCCCAGATGTTCTCCCGGTTGAGGAGGAAGTACGTTGCTGTGCCGTTCACCCTCTTGGCTATGCGGCGGTTGAGCGGGTCGTAGGTGAACTCGACCGTCTGCGTCACGGTTCCGCCTGCATCCATATCCACCACGCTTACCAGTCGGTTGCGGTGGTCGTAGCGGTAAGCGGTGGTCGCGTGCGTAGCAGTGTTGCTGCGGCCCACCATGCTCCCTTCCATGTCGTAGCTGTAGGCGTTTGTTCTGTCTGCCACAATCTGGTTATTGGTCGTCACCATGTAGCCGCCGCCAATGCGGTTGCCATTGGCGTCGTAGCGATAGTCTTCGTTCGGCTGGCCCGCGGAATATAGAGCGTTGGTTAGCTGGCCGGTCAAATCGTAGTTGAAGGTTGATTGTTGTGCGTTGGCTGTACGCCCAATGATCTCCTGAGCCGTGTTGCGTTGGTAACGGTATTCAGCCAGCGTAGCTCCAACACCGCTGGCGTGGAGGATGTCGGAGATGGTCCTCGCGGGGCTGAATCTGTATTGGTTTTGGCCAGCCGGCACCGTGCCGGCGGCGTCCGCGTAGCGCAGGATGTTCGTACGGTTTCCGGCGGCATCGTAATCGAAATGCAGGCTCGCGCCGGGAAGTCCGCCGCCCTGCCAGACGCGGTTGGTAAGCTGGTTGCGGGAGTCGTATTGGGAGAGAACCTCCGCTCCCCAGTTGTCCATCACCGAGGTTACATTGGCCATGCCATCGTAGCCGTACGTGAGGGTGAAGTCGGTCAGTTTTGTGACCCCTGTTTGCGCAGCCGTCTTAAGCCGATTCAGCGTGTCTAAGCCAAACGCCAGATGACTGGCAGGATCGCTGGCGCTGGTCATAATACCCAGCGCATTGAACGTGAATTCAATGCTGCGGACCACGTTGGTGCCTTCCCACCAGAGTTCGTTGGTGCGGCGGTTCTGGGCATCGTAGCCGAACGTGCGCTTGCGCCCGTTTCGGTCCACGGCTTCAGTCCGGTTCCCGGCCGCATCGTAGGCAAAAACGTTCGTGCGGCCCCAGGGATCAATTTGGTGGGTGAGACGGTTGGCCGCGTCGTACTGGAACCGGGTGACGTTGCCCAGCGGATCAATGACGGCTGTGCGATTGGTGCCCTTGTCATATTCAAAACGGGTCACACCACCCATAGCGTTGGTGATGGCTATCTGGCGGTTGGCAGTGTCGTAGCAATACCAAGTAGTGCGTCCCATCGGGTCGGTTTCGCTGATCTTGAGCGAGCCGGCATAGGTATAGGTGGTGGTATTGCTCATGGCGTCGCGCCCCCAAAGGAGGCGGCCCGCGTCATCAAAGTAGGAAAAGGTGCTGTAGCCCAGTTCGTCGGTCTCGCGGACGGTCTTGCCTTGGGCGTTGTATTCGTAGGTCCGTAACGTGCCGTCGGGGTTGATGACCCGCCCTGGTTTGCCACAGGAGCACCCGCCCGCGTAGTCGTAGGTCGTTGTGCGGCTGTTGAAGTCAGTAACGCTGGTGACACGGCCTTGGGAGTCGCGGGTGAAGGCGGACTGTCCGCCTAGGGCGTTGACCACGTTGGTTAACTGGCCCTGGCTGTTGTAGTGGAACTGAGTCGTTTGCCCCGAGGCGTCCTTGACGCTGGTCGGCTTATTCAAGTCGTTGTAGGCGATGGCGGTGACGTTGCTGAGGGCGTCCACGAGGTTGGTGAGGTTGCCCCGGACGTCGTAGGCGCGGGTGGTGACGAAGCCGCGCGCGTCCTGGCGCCAGATTTCGTTGTTGTTGGCGTCGAAGGCGAAGTAGTTGGTGGAGATGCCGGGGATGGCCTTCATCGTTTCGTTCCCGTTGTCGTCGTAGCGGACGATGTTGGTGTGGCCGTTGGCGTCCTTGAAGACGGCGGTGTTGGGATCGGGGAAGTCCTGGCTGGTCAGGTTCCCGAGGGCGTCGCGGATGCCCACGAGGCGTCCGGCGGAGTCGTATTCCAGGCGCAGCGCGCTGTGGCCCAGCGGGTCAATAATGTTGGTGAGGTAGTGGGCGCGGGCGGTGGAGTAGAGGTATTGGGTGACGTTGGTGACCTGGTCGGTGAAACTGCGCAGGTCGCCCTTGTCGTCGTAGGCGTAGGTGAGGCGCTTCTTCGCCGGGTCAATGATCTCCGTGATGCGGCCCTGGGCGTCACGGATGAACTGCACTTGCTGGTCCGGCGTGCTGCTGCCGGCGGAGAAGTGGTACACGCCGTCTCGGTTGAGGACGAGTTGGTTGCCGTTCAGGTCGCGCACGTTCTGGAGGCCCTGGGTGTCGTGGTAAGAATACACCGTGCCGTCCTTGGTGGTGAGCCGGAAGTTGGAGGGGTTGTAGTTCTGGTCACCCAGTCCGCCGTAGAAGGAGCCTCCGAGGTAGATGACGGTGTTGCCTTCGATGTCCAGCTTCTCATAGACGCCGGCGTCCGGCTGGAGGAGGACGTAACCGATCCAGGTGAAGAGCCAGCTTGAGGGCTGGTAGTTGGCGGTGAAACCCACGCGGCGGCCGTCGGGCGTGTTGATATAGACGCGGGAACCGACGAACATGGTGCCGTTGCGGAGCGTCTTGCGAATCTTCGCATCCTGCACGCCAAGGCTCCAGCCGTAGCCGAAGTCGCCCTGGCGGGTGCTCTCACGGGTGTCGTAGCTGCGGGTGATGGTAATGGGCACGCCAGCCACGGGCACGGCGAGATCGGTGAAGTCGAGGTGAAACTCGCCGAACTTGAGGTTGCCGCTGACGGAGACGATCGCCGGCTCATACCAGAGGCTGCGGCCATCGCTGGCGACGAGGCGGATGACGTAGTCGTCGTTCAGCAGCATGGTGGGGTCAAACTGCGCGAGCACGGCGTTGGTGAGGGACCGGGTGCCGGGCGGCAGGACGACATTGGTAATGGTGGTGAACTGCGGGCCTTCGACGGAGATGTAATCAAGGTCCACGTCCGCCGCGCGGGCAAAGTCCACGCGGTAAGAGAACAGGTCGGTGGCGTTGGTGATGGTGCCGATGACAGGCACGGGCTTAGTCACCGTCTGGAAGTTGATGGGGCTGAGTATCTGCGCGAAGATCGTGTTCGTGGCGTTCGGGTCGTAGAACAGGATGCTGGTGTTCGTCGTGCCCACATTGCCCTCCGCGTCGGTGGCAGTGGCGAAGACCTGCCACAGGCCGGCGTTCGTGGCGGTGACGGAGCCGATGCCGTTGGCATCGAGCACGACAGGGCGGCTGGCGACGCTGAGAGTTTTGTTGGTCACGCCGATGTTGTCCGTGGCGAGCACGCGGAACTGCGGAGTGGTGCCGAGACGGGCGGCCCATTGGCCATACTGGTTGACTTCGCCCGCGATGAGGGCTACCACCACTTGCGGCGGCTCGATGTCCCGGCTGACGACGAGGGTGAAGGCTTGCTCCACCGTCGCGCCCTCGGCATCTGTGACGCGAATGCGCACCGGATGGGTGCCTTCCTGGGCGCGGGTGGGGGTCCAAGCGATGAGGGCGGAGTTGGTTTCGCCCGGCTCCGTGACTGGCGGCTGCGGGGTAAGGGTCATGCCGTTGGGGGCCTGCACGAGGGTGAAGGTGAGGTTCGTGCCGTCGAGATCGTAAGCGCGCACCGCGTAGGCCCAGAGGTAATCGAACACGGCATTGGTGCCAGCAGGCGCGGAGACGATGACCGGCAGGAGGTTGCCGGTGGTGACGATGACGCGATCCGGCGCGCTGTCCACGAGGCCGTCATTGACGATGAGTTCCGCCTGGTAAAGGCCGTAGAGATCCACGCCGAAGGTGGGATGGGCGGTGTTGGAGTTGGTGAGCGTGGCGGTGCTGCCGTCTGGCTTGCTGGTGAGCAGCCAGCGGTAGGTGAGCGGCTGAAGGTCCACGTCATGGGAGCCGGTACCGTCGAGGGTGGCGGTGTTGCCTTCCAGCACGCGCTGGTCACGGCCAGCGTTGGCGATGGGCGGGGAGTTGGCGGTGATGAGGGTGACGCCGTCGGGCGTGCTGTCGGCGCGGCCGTCGTTGACGATGAGTTGCACGACGAAGAAGCCGGGCCGGTCAATGAGCAGAGATGGGCGGGCGGTGGTGGCGTTTGCCAACGTGGAGGTGCTGTTCGTCGGGCGCATGACGACTTCCCAGCGGTAGTTGAGCGGGTCCAGGTCGGCATCCCA
The DNA here is from genome assembly GCA_903847485.1 of uncultured Verrucomicrobiota bacterium. Classification (GTDB taxonomy): domain Bacteria; phylum Verrucomicrobiota; class Verrucomicrobiia; order Limisphaerales; family JAJXZI01; genus CAINDV01. The sequence continues at coordinate 8,590 of CAINDV010000708.1, read as the reverse complement.
GGAACTGCTGCCGTCCAGTCTGACGATCTGGCCCACGAGCGGCATGAGGGTGTGCCCAGCGTCAGCGATAGGGATCCGATTGGCCCGCACGATGTCAGCGGTGGTCCGGGCGGTGGTGGTGCCGCCGTGGCCGTCGTTCACATAAAGGGAGACGTTGTAGGTGCCCTCGGCCGGGTAGGCGTGAGTGGGGTTGGCGTTGGTGTCAACGGTGCCGTCGCCAAAGGCCCAGGCGTAGGTGAGGGAATTGGTGTCAGGATCAAAGGTGCCGGCGGAGGAGAACTGGACCGGTTGGCCCGCGACGCCCGCGTAGGGGCCGTGGATGTTGACTATGGGCGGCAGGTTGGTGAGGTTGAAGACGGTGAGGGTGTAGCTCAGGGTGTTCGTGCCGCAGAAGTTGGTGGCGGCAAAGGAGACGAATTGCTCGCCCAAATCGGCCTGCGCGGGTTGGTAGCTGACGAGGCCGTTGGTGGTGTTCAGGGTCATGTTGGTCGGGCCGGCGAGCATGACATAGCTGAAGGGGTTGTTCTGGCGCTCCTTGGCCTGGAGATACACTTCGTAGAGTTGGCCGACGGAGGCTTCGTGCGGCGGAGTGGCAGTGAAGTAGGGGCCGCAGTTCTCAAAGCTGCGCGGAGTGGAGACGACGTTCACCGGATCGGAAAGACCGAGCGGGGCAGCCTGACCGTTCTGATAGGCGTAGATGCGGTAGTAATATGGGACGTTGTAGTCAACGTCGGTGTCCAGGTAGGTGGCGTAGGTGTTAGTGGTGCGGCCAATCTCGGTGAAACCGCGATCCGGGCCAGCAGTGCTGCGGGTGACCACGGCGTAGTCGCCGGCGGGATTCCAAACGAGCTGGATCTTGTTGTCCTTGGCGCGGCCAAAGAGGTTGGTGATGACGCGGTTAAAGACGAAGACGGTGGTGAAGTTGACGTTGGTGAGGTCGGGCTTTAAGAGCGTGGGGAAGACGATGGAGGTGGCGTCCTTGACGCGGAGGCCAACGTCGTAATGGCCGGCAGTGGGGTAGCCGTTGGTAATAACGGCATGAGCGCCGGTGACGCCGTCGTTGAAGTCGTAGGGTGCGCCGCCCCTGACTTCCCAATCCCAAGCCTGGATGTAGTCGCCAGAGGCACCGTCCACGTCGAAGGAGCCAGAACCGTCCAGGTGAACGTCCTGTCCAACGCAGGCGAGGTAGGGACCGCCGGCGTCGGCGGTGGGCGGATAGGGCGGAATGGTGGTGAAGACCTCGATGGAGGCGGTGTCGTTGAGTTGCGGGGTGGAGTTGTCCCGGACTTGGAGCGTGATAGTGTAGTTGGTTGTGAAGCCAAAACGGTTGGTGACGACCGGGCCGTAGGCGTCCGGGTGGTCGAAGTCGAGGCCATTCGAGGCGTCAAAATCCCAGCGATACTCTGTGACACGGCCAGCGGGGTGCTGGTGGAAGGAACCGCGTCCATCGAAGACCACCGGGAAGCCGACAGCGGTGGGATTCGGGCGCGCTTGGGCAACGGCGACGGGGCCAACTCGGAAGATGGAACTGGAGAGGATGATGATGGACCAAGGGGTTGAGATGGGGCCGCCAACCCAAGAGGCCGAGAGCCACGAGCCATCGGCGCGCTGACGGTCAATGGTGGTGCGTGCCAGCCCTTTGGTCGGATCGCGGAACCAATCCAAGCCAGTCAAGGAGAGATTATGGACTTGGGGGTTGGCCGTGCGTAGGGCCTTGGCGATGGCGTATTGGGCGTAAAGATTGTTCCGATTCATGATGTTCTGCCAATCGGTAGCCAGGTAATTTTCACCATGGATCCAAAGGGCGTTGGTGGTCGGAACCCCGTCAAAAGCCAGTTGGACCATGGCTGAAGGAGTAGTTGCCTCGCCGTCACCGGCTCCGGTGTAGCCGAAGCCCGTGCCGCCCTTGGAAGCGGCGATCCAAACCAGATTTCGTTCCTTAACCCAATCGGGAACCGGAAGACCCCAAACGCGCTCGGCGGTCAGGAATCCAATGGCCGACCACTGGCTGGCGGAGTTGTCATTGCCCTGGCTGTTCCAATCGTACTGCCAGCCGCCGCCGTAGCTGCTCGTGTAGTCGCTTTGACCCCAGGAATACATATCTACCATGTCCTGCATCAGATCTTTGAAGGTGCGGCCCCTGACATTCGCGGGGCCAACGGGTGCCACCAACTCCGGTCGGCCCGCCGCGACTATCGCGTCCATCAGTTGGCCCGTTTCGTAGATTGGTCTCCCCGTGTCGCCGGAAAGGCCGAAACCGTTGTGGTTGGCGTCTGGATCGCCGTACGTTTGAGGCCCGATGTTTCTGGTGGACAAGACCGTCAACAAGTAATTGACACCGCGCTGCACAGTTTCCGCGTAGGGATCATTGCTGGCGTCGTCAGTCATCAAGTGCCCATTGATGGCGAAGGCCTGCACCGCCGAAGCGGTCGGGCTGATCTTATAGCCTCCGTAAGGTCCATTGTCGGTCCAGTCGCCCGCTTTGTTGTTTGTGTTAAGGTCGTAGCGGTTCTGGGTCTTATGCATACTCCACAGCCCTTCGTCAATGGCAACACTCATTTCGGTGTCGAGTGATTTGGGCCGGAGAAGAATCGGATAGGTGTCCATCAGGACGCTGCCGTTGGTCAGGGCGACCCGGATGGTGGCGTTGAAAGGCGTGCCATCGGCGCCAGAATAGGCATGGCTGGCTTCCAAGCCGTAAGCGGCGGTGGTGGTGGAGACCGTGTTAGTAACCGGAGCTGAGCCGTCACCGAAATCCCAGATGTAGTCGAAAGGCACGGGCACGCCTTTGGCCACGGCCTTCAGCGTGTTGGTCTTGCCGGCGTAGGTTTCGTGCGGGTATTCCACGCCGCCAATGATGCGCCAGGGAACGCAGACAAGTTGGTTGCCGGAACCAACGAAAATGAGCGCGGTGGTAACTCCCGGTTGGCCGGCGTAGTCGCGGACAGTCAGAGTGTTCGTGTAGATGCCGGGTACCGTGTAGGCGTGAGAAACAGCCGGGCCAAAGGCCAGCGGACTGCCATCGCCGAAGTCCCAGGTGTAGCTGGCGATCCCGTGGTCATCGGTGGAAAAGTAGCCGTGATAGGCCAGTTCGACACCGGCAGGGGCATTGGTGGAGCCGACGATGAGGGCCACCGGCGGAGTGCCGGTGATAGGGTTGATCGCCAAAGTGGCAGTGTTAGTCTGGCCGGCGTGGTCCACGACCTCCAGGGTCACAGGGCCGCCGGGGGAGAAACCGGTGGTGAAGTCCCAGGTGGAGATGTAAATCCCGTCCACCGTGAGGTCGTCGAAGGCAAAGGCACCGGAGTAAACATCGGCACCGAAGCCAAAAGTGGGGTCGTTGTAATTGGCCGTGTCGGCGACCAGCACGAACGCCTGGCCCTGGTCGGAAGGGCGGAGGAAGTAGCGGGCACCAGTGCCGGGCTTGGTTTCGATGCGGAAGTCGTAGGAACTGCCACGGGTGTAGTTAGTGACCGGGCCGCTGTCGTTACCCTTCTCGTAAACGGAAACCGCGCCGTTGTTGAACCTGAGCGAGTAGATCAATTGGTTGTGGTCGCCGGAGGTGTTGCTGGGATCCTTGAACCCGACCATCGCGTCCGAACTACCGGACGAAGTGTCCACCCGGCCTTCGATGGAAGCCCCGCGCTGAAGACGAACATTGGGACTAAAGAAGTAAGCGGTTCCCCAACTGCCTTGGCCGGTGACGATGAGTTTCTCTTCCTGACGGGTGTTGGCCGTCCGCCATTGGGTTTGATCGAGGTATTGGCCGTCGAACGTGAATTTGCGGGGCGGTAGCGTCCAGCGGAAGGAGGCGACGCCACGGTCGTCGGTGGTGCCCAGCCCGCTGATGGTGACGGGATAGGTGCCCTCGGGGTTGGTGGAGGAGGCGACGATCTGAGGCTGCGGGAGTTTGCCAGCAATGACGGCCACGCTCTCGGTGCTGGTGGCCGTCTGGTTGCCGAAGTCGGTCACGGTCAGCACGATTTGGTAGAGGCCGGGCGCAGGGTAGCCGTGAAGGATGGTAGCCCCCGAACCGGTGGTGTTATCGCCGAAGTTCCAATCGTAACGGTAGATACCACGGTCATCCGTGGAAGCGAGGCCATTCCAAGTGCCGAACCAACGGGAATTGGTGGCCGTGGCTTCGGTGATGAGTCGTGGCCCGGTGATGACGGACATGGGCAGACCGTTGGCCTTGACTTGAACGGTGCAATTGGTGGCAGCGGTCTGGCCCGCGTTGTCAGTCACGGTAAGGGTGACTGTGTAAGTACCAGCGGCGGTGAAGGCACCTTGGGCGGGGCTGCCGGAACCGGTAGTGCCGTTGCCGAAATTCCAGTCGTATTTCCAGAGGCCGTGGTCGTCGGTGGAGCTGGCCCCGGAGAAGGTGCCGCGCCAGACGCCATTGGAGGCGGCGGTTTCGTCGAGCAAACCGGGGGCGGTGATGACGGCGACAGGTGGGGCGTCGGCTTGGACGGTGACGGCGTGGGTGGTCGAGTTAGTCTGGCCGGCGTGGTCGGTAACGGTGAGGGTAACAACATAGTTACCGATGGCAGAGAACGCGCCTTGGGCGGAACTGCCGGTGCCGGTGGTGCTATTACCGAAGTTCCAGTCATACTTCCAGATGCCACGGTCATCGGTGGAGTTGGCCCCGGAGAAGGTCGCCCGCCAAACGCCGGCGGAGGCAAAGGTTTCATCGAGCAGGCTCGGCCCGGTGATGGCGGCCACGGGCGGCGCTCCCGGAGTGAAGGTGACAGTAGTTTGATTCGAGCCAGTTTGGCCGACGTTATCGGCCACCGTAAGGCCGACGTTCCAAACACCTTGGTTGGACCAAGAATGGCTGACGACGGGGCCGTTGTTGAGGAAGGTGCCATCACCGAAGGTCCAGAAGTAGTTAGTGATGCCGAAGTCATCGTAGGAGGCGGAGCCGTCGAGCGTGGCGGTCCAGACTCTCTGCGTAGCGGCTTGCTCGCCAAGGAGGTAAGGGCCGCCGGCATTGGCCACGGGCGGCTGGCCCAGGATGGTGACCCAAGTGCCGCGGGCGCTGTTGATGGCGTTGGTGGTGGTGGAGTTAGTGGTGGTGTGCAAAAGGCGGGTAACGAAACGGCCTTCGTTCGTGTAAGTGTGGGCGATGGTCTGGCCCATATTGGTCAGGTTGGTGGTGAAGGTCCAGGCGAGCGGGTTGGTGCCTTGGTCGCCGAAGGTCCAGCGGAAGAGATCGTTGGTGGTGGTGCCGGAGCCGGTGGCTTGGAAGGGGAGTGCCTGATTGAGATTGGTGATAGGATCGGTGGGCGAGATAGCGACCTCTACGCGCGGAGGAAGCGGTGGAGAGGCTACTCCCAGTGTGTTGCCCAAGCCCGTCGCAAAGGGGACGAGATTCGTCTTGAAAGTACCGTCGCCATTGCCGGCGAAGAAGTACGCGGCGTGCCCCGTGTAATTCACTAAGACCAAGTCCAAATGGCCGTCTTCGTTGTAGTCAAAGGCGGACATAGCTCCATAGTTGTTTGGGTCGAGGTTGGATCGCACGCCGTTGACTCCCAGATTGGTGAAGGTTCCGTCACCGTGCCCCTTGAAGAAGGTGATGTCGCCGCTGCCGTCGCCACAAGTGATGATGTCCAGGTGGCCATCCTCGTCAAAGTCGCCTACCACGGGGCCGTAAGGCTCTGAGCCGGCATCTCCCACCCGATTGGTTTCGGTGAAGCTTCTGTCGCCGTTGGAAAGGAAGAGACGGACGTAGCCATCCGAGTAAGTGGTTCGCACCACATCTTCCCGCCCGTCTTCGTTGAAGTCACCTGCCGCCAGACCGATACCGTATGCTCCCCAGTCTTTCGTCTCCAGCGTAAAAGTGCCATCGCCGCGGCCCCAGTAGAAGAACACATACTGGCCATGACCTGTGACCGCGAAATCCAAGTTCCCGTCACAGTCAAAGTCACCGACCGTGGCCCCCATCATGTAACTGTTGGCCCCGGGAGCGGTGGGCAGAGCCACACCAGCGGCGAAGGTGCCGTCACCGCGGCCCTTGAAAAACGAAGGGAACAGTGACTGCCCGCTGGCGTGGCCGGCAATCAGATCCAGGATGCCGTCGCGGTCGAAGTCGCCAAGGCTCACGCCTCGATCCAAGGCCCCGAAGTTGGCGATTTCGCGGGCGGCGCTGAACGTCCCATCTTCGCGGAAATGGAATAGGTACACGCGGCCATTGTCGTCGCTGACGGCTAGGAGTTTGTCACCCGGCAGGTAGGCGAGCGAGAGTAACTCGGTAGCGTTGTCGGAGGCATCCACGGCTTGAATGCGGATGTCGGCGCGCTGGCGGGGGTTAATAGGCAAGATACAAGACAGGGTGTTCCCGAGGACATTGGTGACTAGGTTAGTGCCGAGATAGACGCGGTAGGAGGCGACGCCGAAGTTATCCGAGGCGGCGTTCCACTGTGCCCAAAGGTTGGAGACTTGTTGGAAGGTAAAGCGGCCGCCCACGCCGTTGGACCAGGCTGGCGAGTTGGTGTCGGTCTGGGCAAGGAACTCGGCGAGACGGAAGAAAGCTGTCTGATTGGTGGCTTGGAAGCCTGGGATGGTGACAGTGTTGGTGGGGCTGGGCTGGACGGAAAGCAAGGTGTGCCAGTCGGCGGGGTTGGTGCTGGTGAGGGAGGTGCCGGTCTGGACCAAGCAGGCGACGCCGTTGGTGGTGCTGCGCACTTCCAGCTTGAAGGTGAGCGGCGTGCCAGGCGGCGCGGCCGGGACCGGAGTGGGCACGATGCTGACTTGGGTAAGGGCGTCCGCCCAAACCACGTTGGGGATAGCCATGAACACCGCGAAAAACGTGCAGAGAAAGGTGTCCAGGAAGGAAACTGGTTTTGTTTGCCGCATAAAATCTTAGGCTGAAAGTGTTAGTTAGGAGAGAGAAGAAAACTGGAAACGTGATCACTGAGCACGGGTGGCCCACAGTTCAAACCAACTCTTGGCCGGAGCACTGCGGTCCCGGCTGTAAACCTCGACTCCGTCGAGAGTGATGACCGCGCCGGGGGTAAGTTGCCCGCCGCTGCCAAGCTGCGCGGCAAAAGCGGCGCTCAGGTCCACATAGGGAAGCCCACTGGGCAGGTTGCCGAGGGGATGGACCAGATAGTAATTGGTGGAGGCGGGCAGGCCGAGCTGGAGGGGCACGCGGAGGTTGGCACCGCTGGCCGGGGGATTGGTCAGGTGCAATGTGCCGATGATCGAGCCGGCGGGGGTACTCAAGCGCCAAGTGAAACCGAACTGCACTAGAGGCGTGGTGTTGGTGAAGACGGCGGGAGGAATGATGTCGCGGTAGCCCCAGATCAGGTTGGTGAGCGTCTGCCCGACGGCCAAGGTAAGAAGGGTACGGTTGTCGAGCACGCCATCCGGGTCAATGGAGTTGGTGATCCCGGCGGGGACTGTGTTGGTGTCCACGCGCAGGGTAAGGGTGCTGGCGGTGAGGTTGGCGATGCCGTAACTGCCGCTGCCGGAGGTGGTCGCCTGGGGTTCACCGCTGGCGCGAACACCGTTGTTGTCCAAGTCGGCAAAAATCTTAACCCCGGTTAAAGCCTCACCCGCGTCGAAAAGGCTGTTTTTATTGGCGTCCTTGAACACGAACCCACTGACCGCAGAGCGCGGATCCACCTGGCCGGAGAGCGTGATGACGGTTGTGGAGCCAGGCGCGGCGTCATGGTGTTCGAGGGCGAAGGAGCCAAGCGTGTGATTGGATTCGGAGATCATCACTCGAACGGTCACTTGCATGCCTGGCCAGAGAGTGCCGAGGTTGAAGCCCAACCCCAGCGCCACGTCATTGGGTGCCGTCTGGGGGATGGCGTTGGAGTTGCTCAAGGACGCGAGATAGAGGTTGCGGAGCACCGTCCCGGTCACGAAGCCTGGCTCATCAATTTGCCATTGGTCCGGGGCCTGGTCGGCCGGGCCAGTGCCAAGCGGGCCGGAGGTGACACCGTATTCATTGAAGAAGGTGTTGGCGGCTTGGTCTATCTCCGCGTCCAGCAGTATGGAGAGGTGGAGATTGGAAAAGACGGTGGTGGTGACATTGGAGAACGTGTAAATCAAGGTCACGTCGGACGTGTCCGCCGAAAGAAAGGACGCGAAGTGATAGCCGAGGCCAGCGGGAAGCGCGTCGCGGGAGAGGGCGGCGGCTGTGCCGGGCAGGCTGCCGTTGAGGTCAAACCCGTCCAGGCTCACGAAGGCATCTAACTCGTAAACTGTGCCGCCGGGGCCGATAGAGAAAGCCTGGGCGTTCTTGGAACCGCCTTCGCCGTGCGGGCCAAACGCGCCGAGTGTGATGGCGGAAGCGGACCACGGCAGCAAGGCCGCGCCGCACAAACACGAAATCCATTTTGTTAGTTGCATGATTGAGTTCTCCTTAGAGTAATACAGGTTGTCTGCATGAATGGGCCGGGTGACTTAGCCGTATCTATGCAGTAGGACAGGCGTCGCGCCTGTCTCTGACATCGTCTGGGAACGGTTTTCCTGAGCGGTTGCTGCTGGCGACAAATGCTCACTTTTTAGTAAGGCACGGGAGTGAAGATGGAGACAGGCGCGACGCCTGTCCTACGCCGTCGGCCGCGCCTTTGTCACGGTT
>CAINDV010000707.1 GCA_903847485.1 uncultured Verrucomicrobiota bacterium | reverse complement strand
AGTGATCGCCCATCTCGATGCCGAACATCAGCTCCGGCCCGAACCAATCCGCCCCCCATGCACCCATGCCCACCGACAATGGTCGCTTTATTTTTTCGTCCCCTTTCTGATAGGAGACAAACACATCATCGCGCACCACGATTGAGCCGTCGTCTTTCTTGATCTTCTTCAACAGATACCCATGCGTCGGGTGCTCACCCAGGCGGTCGAGGGTTTGCAGGCCGGCATGCCCTTCCATGTTCGATTGCCCGGCAAGAATGAAGACCTTCACCGGCCCCTTGAACTCCTGCCGCGGCTCCCCTGCCCCGGCCTGCTGGGCCAGCACCGCATTCGCCACCAATGACATGGCCACCACTGCACCAACCATCGCACTTGTTGTTTTCATATTCATTACTCTTTTCAACGTAGTTATTGTCTTTGCAAACGTCACTTCCAGCCCCTTTCCAGTGTCTTCCGGCAATTTACCGGTATTCCTCATCTCATCTCCCCTATTAAACGTAATTGCACGGGCCCGAGGAGGCCGGATTCGTGGGGGCCCTGGATGGGCACTTTTTGGGTGATGCGCGTCACACGTTTCTCCCTGGGGAGTTTCGCGTCGCCGACCAATCGGTTGGCCCAAAGGTTGACGATTTCGATTTTCAATTCGTTCTTGCCGCTGCGGACAATACCGGTCACGTCGTAGGTATAGGGCGGTTTCCAGAGAATCCCGAGCGCTTTCCCATTCAACGTCGCGTCGGCAACATTGCGGAGTTGCCCCAAGTCCAGTTCCAAACGGCGGCCATGGGCCATCAGGGATGGCGGCACCTCGAATTCCTTCAAGTAAGTCGCAGTCCCTGAAAAGAATTTAATTCCATCGTCAGGAATATCTGTCCATGAAACCAGCTTCTCGAATACTCGCGATGCCGGCGCACCCAGGTTGGCCGGGAAACGGACTTCCCAGGGACCTACGAGGTCGCACGTCTCGCGTGGCTTGCCATCATCTTTCGCCGCAGTTGGCGCTGCGGACTCTGGAGCGTGTCCTGAAAATACGACGAACACAGAGCCGGCGGGCGGCAGGCGAAGCTTGATTTTCATACCTCCCGCAACCCTGGCGAAATCGGCGCACGGCTTGATTTCGCCGGTATCGGGACACCACAATTTCGGCAGGCGCTGTGCTACGCGGAAGGTGCAATCCGCTTCAGCCTCCTCCATCTGCGTGTTGCTGACAAAGTAGATGTCGGCGTCCAGAGTGCGGCGGTGGATGTAATCAAGGTCGGCCTGTTTACCCGGACTGCTGTAGGCGAAATCGGGGCCTATGCCGCGCTGCTGCAGAATGTCGCGGACACGATTGCGGTCGGCAATTACCCGGCCTTTGCCGTAAGAACGCTCGCGCACATCCTTTGCATCGCCAGAACCCCAGATTCGTCCCGCTATTTCCCTGACCTGCTCATCACAGCGCGGATAGTCGGCCAACGAGGTGTCACGCTCGGGCCTGGGGCCGAGGAGTGTTGCGCCATCGCGCAGGAGCTTCTCCAGTTTCTTCAGTAGGGACAGAGGAATGTCTGTGCGTTCTGGCAGGACAATGACCGAGTAACTCACACCATGGGGCAGCGCCAGGCGACCGTCCTTGAACTCCATGCGGTTTTCGATCACATCGGAGTTAATGACGTCGTAGTCGTAACCTGTTCCGAGCGCGTCAGCTGGCGCCGGGTTGGGCCGCCCGCAATGGGCGCAGGTTTGCCCGTCCAACCTCTTGGAATCGGGACCAATGCGGCGGGTCGCGACCAGGTTGGGCGCATCATCGCCATAGTAGAAGCATACGTCGGCTGCGGGCAGGCCCTGCTGCAGCAGATAACAGCACCGCGAGAAATAGGACAGCATTGGCGCGGCTTTGGGCCACCAGGTGGAGTTGACATTGAAGTGTTCGCCGGCGTGATACATATTTCCAGGCACTCCTCCTGAAGGCGGAGTGTGCGCGAAGGT
>CAINDV010000706.1 GCA_903847485.1 uncultured Verrucomicrobiota bacterium | reverse complement strand
GGGTCAGCGGTAAAGGCTGGGCAGGCAACAGATAGTGGTTTCATCCCAGCCCATTTCACTCGAAAACACGGGATGGGTCTAGCAAAAAGTGCGAGCCCTGTGGTTAGGGCCCACTCCCGATGCATATGAAAATGCCGTGCTGGCAACCGCCGGTCATTCCTCAGCCTTGGCGTCTTCGTGAATCAGCCATAACAGAACTCCGATTTCCTGATTTCGCGCTTGCCTTTCGGGGGGCCAGTCGAAACACTGCGCGCCTCAATATGGAAGCCGAAGTAAAACAATCGCAGGTTTTTTACGAGTTGTGGGCGTGGGCCGAAATCAACTGGCGCAGGCTGGCGGGTGGTGCGGCCGTGGTTGCGCTCATCGCTCTGGTCGTGTCGTTCTACGTCTGGAAGCGGGACGTGCATGCCGAGGCCGCCAGCCAGGCGCTCTCCGCGTTGCGGCCCACCGCCAGTCCGGACGGCACGCCGGTGATGCTCGCGCCCGCCGCCTACCTGAAGGTGGCCACTGATTACCCTGGCACGGCGGCTGCCGCGCGCGCCAGATTGTTGGCGGGCAGCGCGTTATTCGACGCGGCCAAGTATGCCGATGCCAAGGCGGAGTTTGACCGGTTCTTGCGCGATGCGCCCGAAAACCCGCTACGCACCGAGGCGTTTTACGGACAAGGCGCCTGCTTGGAGGCCCAAGGCAAGACGGACGAGGCTGTGACGGCTTACAAGAGTTTGGTGGATCGTCACCCCACGGATCCGCTGGTGCCACGGGCGAAGGTCGCGTTGGCCCGTCTCTACAAGGCCAAGAATCAGCCGGCAGAGGCCCTGCGCCTGCTGGAGGATGTCGCTACTACCGAACAATTCGGCACGGTGGGTTTGATGGCGGAAACGTTGATGAGCGAAATCAAAGCAGCCAATCCGACCCTCAGCACTCATGGAACTACCACCACTAACGTCGTGAAGGTGGTGCCTGCCACCACTAACGCTGTGAAGGTAGCGCCTGCCGCCACTAACGCCGCGAAGGCAGTGTCCGCCGCCACCAACACTCCAGCACCGAAGGCCAAGTAGCCGCCGCTGGCGAATCCTCCTGGCGCGTGCCGTGCGCCAAGCAACCGATCCTGGGCGGAACTTGTCCCCACGGGCACGCCGCCAAAGGCCGCCGCCACCAAGACCATCCCATGAAACTCAGTATCGTCGGCACCGGTTACGTCGGCCTCGTCACAGGCACGTGTTTTGCCGAAGTCGGACATCGCGTCATCTGTGTGGACAATGACGCCGCCAAGGTCAAACTCCTCCAAACCGGCGGGATACCGATTTACGAGCCGGGCCTGGAGGAATTGGTGCAGAAGAACACCGCCGCCGGCCGGCTTCTCTTCACGGCGAACACCGCGGAGGGCGTGGCCAATTCGGATGTCATTTTTATCGCCGTTCCCACGCCTCCTCACCCGGATGGCTCGGTGGACCTGAGTTACATCGAGAAAGTCGCCCGCGACATCGCTGCGGCCATGACGAGTTACAAGATCGTGGTGGACAAGAGCACCGTGCCGGTCAAGACGGGCGAAAAGGTGGCCGAGACCATCAAGCGGTACTGCAAGACCAAGGTGGAGTTTGACGTGGTCAGCAACCCCGAATTCCTCCGCGAAGGCTTCGCGGTCGAGGATTTAATGAAGCCCGATCGCGTGGTCGTGGGCGTTGCCAGTCAGCGGCCGGTGGCAACGATGAAACAACTCTACGCTCCGTTCGAAGCCCCAGTCGTCATCACGGACATCAATTCGGCCGAGCTCATCAAGCACGCCTCGAACTCCTTCCTGGCGCTCAAGATTTCTTATATCAACGCCGTTTCCGCCATCTGCGAACTCACCGGTGCCAATGTGATCGAAGTCGCCCAGGGCATGGGCCTGGACGCCCGCATCGGCCGCCGCTTCCTGGATGCCTCGCTCGGTTTTGGTGGCAGTTGTTTTCCGAAGGATCTCAGCGCCTTCGTCAAGATCGCCGAGCAGGTCGGCTATAACTTCGGGCTGCTTCGGGAAGTCCAGCGTATCAACGCCGACCAGATGGACCGGTTCGTGAAAAAGATCAACGACACACTCTGGGTCTTGAAGGACAAGACCCTCGGTGTGCTCGGCTTGGCCTTCAAGCAGAACACCGACGACGTCCGCATGTCCCCGGCCGTTGAGGTCTGCCAGCGGTTGCTCAAAGAAGGTGCCCGGCTCCGCGTTCACGATCCGAAGGCCATGGACAAGGCCAAGGCGGTGCTGCCGCCCAGCGACAATGTCGTCTACGTGGACGACATGAACGCGGTTGCGGAAGGCTGCGACGCTTTGGTGGTGGCTACCGAGTGGGAGGAGTTCAAGCGGTTGGACCTGCAGCGTGCTCGCCAGGGGATGACTCATCCCATCTTGTTCGACGGCCGCAACTTGTTCGATCCGGCCGAGATGGCGGAACTGGGTTTCATCTACAAGAGTATTGGGCGCTGATTGGGGCGGGTGATGGGTTGAGCGGGTGGACGGTTAGAACGGTCGGATTGTCCTGCCGGCTCCGCCTCACGTTCCCATTTGACCCCTTTCAACCATTTCACCCCACCCTCATGAAAACCATCGAAGTCGCGGCGGGTTTGGTGTTTCGCAACAGCCAGTTGCTCATCACCCAGCGCCACGCCGACGATCACCTCGGTGGGCTATGGGAGTTCCCCGGCGGCAAACGCGAGCCAGGCGAGACATTTGAACAATGTCTCCGGCGCGAACTCCGCGAGGAACTCGGCATCGAGGTGACCGTTCATGAACTCGTTGAAACCATTACCCACGACTACCCGACGCGCACCGTGCAACTGAAGTTCTTCCGCTGCCGAATCCTGTCCGGTGAACCGCGAACTCTCGATTGCGCAGCCTTCGAGTGGATTCACCTGCCGGGACTGGACTCCCACTCCTTTCCCCCGGCCGACGATCGCTTGCTGGGCCGGTTACGTAACACGCCCGAACTGTGGGCGTGACGGCACGTCACATTCACGGCCAGTCCAACCATCGTAGGCGTGCCCCGCCGAACAAGAGTGTCTTCCGTGGTGGAAGTGCTGTTTTGTGCGGAGGAGCATTCCAGTCCGGCTGGCACCAGATCCTCCGGAACACGGCCTTCACTTCAACACGATTCCCACCGGGCAATGGTCCGAGCCTGTCACATCCGTGCGGATGAAGGCTGTTTGCAGACGCGGACGCAGGGCGGTGGAGATGAGGAAGTAATCCAGTCGCCAGCCAACGTTTCTTGCCCGTGCGCCACTCATCACGCTCCACCAAGTGTAGTGGCCACCACCCGGTTCAAACTCGCGGAAGGTATCCACAAAGCCGGCCTGCAAGAGCGCGCTGAAGCCGGCGCGTTCTTCCGGTGTGAAGCCGTGATTGTGGATGTTGGCCCTGGGGTTGGCGAGGTCGAGTTCCGTGTGTGCCACGTTGAGGTCGCCGCAGAAAACGACGGGCTTGCGGCGCTGGAGCTTCTTCAAATAGCTGAGGAAGGCTCGGTCCCAAACCTGGCGGTAGGCGAGTCGGGTGAGTTCGCGCTGCGAGTTGGGCACATAGACGTTCACCAGGAAGAAGGCGCCGAACTCCGCAGTGAGCACGCGGCCTTCACGGTCGTGGTCTGGCACACCGATGCCGCGCGTCACGGCGAGTGGCCGGATCTTCGTGAAGAGCGCGGTGCCGGAGTAGCCCCTTTTCTCGGCAATGCTCCAGTAGGTGGTGTAGGCGGCGGGCCAAAGTTGCTCCACGTCGTCCGGCACGCATTTGGTTTCCTGAAGGCAGAGAATGTCGGGCTTCTCCGCAGCGAGGAAATCGAGAAAGTTCTTGCGCAGGACCGCGCGAAGTCCGTTGACGTTCCAAGAGAGTATCTTCATGGGTGCGGACGGGAAGCGGTTTCAGGCGAGCAGCAGGGTGGCCTTTGGGGTCGCTCTGGAGCCTGTGCCCGCTCCCACGTGACGCTGATTGCGCAGGGCGGAAAGGCGGGGCGGAGCGTGCTATCGGGAAGCGGCACACCAACGACCTTATCCGACCGACGACCCAGCGCGAAACATGAACAGCCATCAAGCACGGCGAAATCGTAGCGGCGAAGCTTTCCGCTGGCAACCCCGGTCAAACGACGTTCAGCAGTTCTTCCAATGAACTTATCCATAAATCGCCGGAGCGCAGGGATGAACGGAAACAGGTTCATCGGCCCGGCCACGCACCCCCCAAGGCGCTTGGCCTTCTCATATTGACCCGACCGCCTAAAGGCGGAACTCCGAACCCCGCAAACCGCTGCCCAAGGCCATTCGGAGTTCCGGCTTTAGCCGGTTCTTGGCGTGACCCGCGGCCAAAATGAGCACTGCTGAACGTCGTTCCGACTCGCGAGGCGTCGTCGTTGGTCTGTGGCACAGGCAAGATCATCCAGCCCGAGGAGGGCAAAATATAGATGAAAAAAGTGTTGCCAAAGTTGACTTGCTAACGCAGAATGGTGCCGGTTCAGCTTGCCTTTGCGGTCAACCATACGTGGTGTGGGCAGGGATGAGCCGTTGAATAACCTTGGCAAACAATCGCTTATGGGGCGTGCGCCTGGGACAAACCAAGCAACAAATCATTCGTATGAACTGGAAGCAATTGATGGGCGTCGTGACGGTGGCTGGCGTGTCGCTCGGAGCGGCGCATGGGGGGATAGTCACCCATACCTACAACTGGAGCAACAACTCCAGCCCTGGCTTTGCCAACGGCGGCAGTATTCCCGACGGCAACCCGAGCGGCTGGCTGGACAAGCGAACCGTGCCCAGCAGCGACTGGGTGGATGCGTGGCTCGTAACCGACGTCAAGGTTAAGCTCAGTCTGGCCGGCGGCTTCAACGGAGATTTGTATGCCTACCTGGTACACGACACCGGTTTCTCGGTCCTGCTGAACCGGGTGGGCAGGGGTGCCGCCAGCGAAAGTGGTTACGCTACGTCAGGTTTCACCGATCTGTGGCTGTCGAGTGGGGCGACCACCGATGTGCATTTCAACGGTGGTGCCTCCACTGGATCTTACCAACCCGACGGCAGGCAGTTTGATCCAATGGGATTAGCAGCGGGCTTAGGTACAGCCCCCCGCACTGCCATGCTGTCGTCTTTCAACAATCTGAAGCCGGACGGCGACTGGTCGCTCTTCATCGGGGACGTGTCCACCGGCAGTATGAGCACGATGGACAATTGGTCGCTGGAGATCACGGCCGTGCCGGAGCCGGCGGTGGGCTTGGTGTTAAGCGGCAGCGGCTTGGTGGTGGGACTGGGTTGGCTGGCGGTTCGGCGTCACAAGGCGAAGTAACCTGCGTCTCTCCACATTTCTTTTCAGCAAGCCGGAGTGCGAACAGTGCTCCGGCTTTTTGTTGGGCAGGCGCAGGGAAACGAGCGGCGGATGGGTTTCGTTGAAGTTGGCGGAAAAACCACACCGGAATGGCATCGCCGTCATCCCCGGTGTCTTGCAAATCTGCTTCGCGTTCAGCTTTTCAAGACGGTGGCACCCTGGCCGGGACGGGAGACGAAGATCGTCGGCTCGATGCCAGTGCGCTGCTGGTATTCCGTGGCGATGCGCTTGGAAATCGCGTCCACGGCGGCGGCTTGCACCAGCGCCACGCAGCAGCCGCCGAAACCTCCGCCCGTCATGCGGCAGCCAAAGACGCCGCCAGCCACGCCGATGTCCTGCGCGATGGCGACCACGGCGTCGAGTTCCTGACAGCTCACTTCGTAGTCGTCCTGGAGCGCGCGATGGCTGGCATACATGAGCTGGCCGACGGTGGGCCAGTTGCCGGCACGCACGCCAGCAGCGGCGTGGGTGGTACGCTCAATCTCACCGATAACATGCCGGGCACGGCGATGGACGATTGGGTCGAGCTTCGACTTGTTTTGCTCCAGCAATTCTGGGGAGGCGTCGCGGAGGGAACGCACGTCCAGCGCTTTAGCGGCAGCTTCACACTGCTTGCGGCGCGTCGGGTATTCGCTGCCGGTCAACTCGTGCTTCACGTTGGTGTTGATGATGAGCACCGCGACGGAGGGATCGCTCATCGGCACCAGCTCCGTTTTGCGCGTGCGGCAGTCGAGCAGGAGGAGGTGGTTGGCCTTGCCCATCACGGAGATGAACTGGTCCATGATGCCACAAGGCATGCCGGCGTAATCGTGCTCGGCTTTCTGGCAGAGTAGGGCTTTTTCCACCGGATCCAGCGTCTGGCCGGTGGCGAGTTCGAGCATGGTGGCGGTGGCGACTTCCAGCGCGGCACTGCTGGAAAGCCCACCGCCGAGCGGCACGGTGGAATGGATCATAACGTCCAGGCCGCCGGGCTTGAGACCGCGGGCGAGGAAGCCGGCGACGACCCCGGCCGGGTAGTTCGCCCAGGCGCCCTTGGGGAACGGCGCGAGCGGTTGAGCGAGGTCAAGAGTCACCGGTTGGTCGCCTTGCGCGGAGCGAAGCTGGACTTGGTTGGTGTGGTTCGGCGCAGCGGCGACGATCGTGTAGCGCTCGATGGCCATCGGCAATACGAAGCCGTCGTTGTAGTCGGTATGCTCGCCGATGAGATTGACGCGGCCCGGCGCGGCGGCAATCCACTGCGGGCTGCGGCCGTAGGTCTGCTTGAATGACTGTGCGGTTTGACGGGCAATTTCTTCGAGTTTCATGATGTTCTGGGTCAAAGGTTTTATGAATCGGCAACCGTGCGCAGGATAGGTTGCCCACCGGATTTGGCAAGGATGGCTTCGCGCCGTGACGAATAAATCGTTTTTCCGCAACCAGCGGATTGACTTCCGCCCGCCAGCCCTATAGAAATCTGCCCACCTTGACCTATGGAACCGATCAAACTGCAGTGGATTGACTATTCGATTCTCCTGGCTTACACGGCGTTCGTCGTCGGTATCGGCTTCGCCCTGAAGCGATACATGAAGACGTCGTCGGACTTTCTCACGTCCGGCCGCAGCATCCCGGCGTGGGTCACCGGCCTGGCCTTCATGTCCGCCAACCTCGGCGCGCTGGAGCTGGTCGGCATGGCCGCCTGCGGGGCCAAGTACGGCATCGCCACCGCCCATTTCTACTGGATCGGTGCCATCCCGGCGATGGTCTTCCTGGCCGTATTCATGATGCCGTTCTACTACGGCTCGAAGGCGCGCTCGGTGCCGGAGTATTTGAAGATGCGCTTTGACGAGCGCACCCGCGCCTTCAACTCCTGCACCTTCGCCGTGATGACGATCTTCGCCTCCGGCATATCCATGAACGCCCTGGCCAAGCTGCTCAACCAGCTCCTCGGCTGGGATTACCACATCAGCCTGTGGGTTTGCTCTGCCGTTGTGCTGGTCTATGTGCTCAAAGGTGGGCTAACCTCGGCGATTTACACTGAGGTGCTCCAGTTCTTCATGATCGTGCTCGGCTTCGCGCCGGTGGTCTATCTCGGCCTCCAGGATGTCGGCGGTTGGACCAAACTCCAGGAGACGCTCGGCACTGTGGCGGCGAACCCGGCGCAACTGGGCCTGAACAGTAGCACCTTCGAGACGAACGCCTGGACCAGCGCCTGGATCCCGCTGCTCAAAGGCCCAGCCGCCAATCCTATGGGCGTGGATTGGTTCGCGATGGTCTTCGGCCTCGGCTTCGTGCTCTCCTTTGGTTACTGGTGTACTAACTTCCTAGTCGTTCAGCGCGCCATGGCGGCTCGTAACATGACCGCCGCGCGCCGCACGCCGCTCATCGCTGCGGTGCCGAAGATGTTTCTGCCGATCCTAGTTATTCTGCCGGGCATGATCGCCATCGGGCTGGCCACGATTCCGAGTAAAAACTACCAGCTTCCCACTAAGCCTGTCAGCATCAGCGAGGCGGCTTACGGCAAAGGCTTGGCGGAATTGCAAACCGCCATCGCTGAGATGACTTCCCCCGCCGACGCTGCCGGTCTGGTGGGCAAGGCCATGAGCGTCAACCTGCGCCCCGCCGACATGGAAGCTATCATCACCGCTGCCTCTGCCGGCGCGGCTCCGGACGCCCTCAAGGCCAGCCTCCGAGCCGCCGTCATCCCGGAAAACGACTACGACGGCACGATCCTATCGCTGGTGAAGAAGTATTGCCCCAGCGGCCTGCTGGGCTTGGCGCTGACCGCGCTGCTGGCGTCGTTCATGTCCGGCATGGCGGGCAACGTCACCGCGTTCAACACTGTTTGGACTTACGATCTCTACCAGGCTTACTTCGCGCCTCATAAGAGCGACGCGCATTATGCCTGGATGGGTCGCTGTATCACGGTCGTCGGCATCGTTCTGAGCATCGGCGCGGCCTATCTCGCCAACAACTGGACCAACGCCATGGACATCATCCAACTCGTCTTCGGCTTCGTGAACGCGCCGCTCTTCGCCACCTTCCTACTCGGTATGTTCTGGGCGCGCACCACCGGCACCGGCGCTTTCCTTGGATTGGTTGGCGGCACCGGCACCTCGGCGCTCTTCCACGCGATGACGCTCGCCAAGGGTAACGAGGCCGGCATCAAAGGCGGCTACCTCGCCGTGCAGCACACTTTCCCCAGCGACATGGCCCAGAACTTCTACCTGGCCACCTTCGCCTTCCTCGCCTGCTTCGTTCTCACCCTCGTCATCTCCTTGGCGACTAAGCGCACTAAGACCGACGGCGACCTTAAGGGTCTCGTCTATTCCCTCACGCCGCGGCTCAAGGACGACGACCAAACCTGGTATCTCCGACCGTCCGTCATCGGCGTCATCCTACTGGCCTGCTGCGTGGTGATGAACTTCATTTTTTGGTAAACTCCCAATCGAAAGACAAAACCTATGGGTCTCGATATTCGCTGGCCAATCGGCCTCATGTTCTCTTTAGTGGGTGCCCTGCTCATCGTGCAAGGGATCATCACCGGCAGCGACACTGCCATGTATCAGCGGTCCCTCGGCATCAACATCAACCTCATCTGGGGCGCGGTGCTCCTTATCTTCGGCGGCGTGATGACTTACTTCGCCTGGCGCGCCACCAAGCAACCCGGCTCACCTAATAAGCGGTGAACCGCTGCCACCGCCCACCTTCGCTTCGTCCAGTTAGAAGCTTGTGAAAAATGGCGTTAGTTTCTCACGGCCGTGATGGCAGAAAAATGGCGGGTAAAAAATGGGGCCGGCAGGGCGACGCTCCGGCGGAGCCACGGCCAAAACGGAGCGCCGACATTCTTGTCGGCCATTACCCACCGACCGGGATCACGCCTACAAAATTG
>CAINDV010000705.1 GCA_903847485.1 uncultured Verrucomicrobiota bacterium | reverse complement strand
TTCATTTGATCTATTCCTTTCGTCCCGACGATAGGAAAATAGATCAGGCAGGACTATGCCGGACAGCACACGCTGCAAAGACTGCAAAATCAGGGGCAAACCGTTCCACCCGGCATATTCCGGCACCCGGCATACTGGGGCTCTTTGTGCGACTTTGCCGCGACTACGGGATGAATTTCTTTTATTCCGATCCCTACGCCGTGAATGTGTTCGCTGCGGGTTTTGAAGCGGATCTGGGAAAGCCGTCGCCGAACTGGGCTTGCCTAACGGCGTTTGAAGTTGCGGAACATTTGCCAGACCCGCTCAAGGACTTCGGGGAGCTGTTCAATTTGTCACCCCGGCATATTCTGTTTTCCACGCTGCTTTATTCCGGGCAAGCGGCGGACTGGTGGTACTTCACCAACAACGGACACCATGTGGCTTTTTACACTCGGCGCAGCCTAGAATTCATTGCTTGTCACTACGGCTACCACCTAGCTAGTGACGACTGCGGTCTGCACTTGTTTTCGCGCGACCGGGTCCGGGACAGGATTTTGCGCGCGTGTTGCAAAGTGCGGGAGAAGCACGCCGCCCGGTACCGCAAGAAGCACGGCTCGCGAATCCTCAGTGACTTCGAACAAGTGCTGAGACTTGAGGCCTAAAATAGCGCCGGGGGTTAAACTGGCTCTGCCTCAGAGCACACAATCCACTGCATCCCAGAGCATGTTGCCACACGCCACACGCCGGCATCGGCCCTGGGAAATCAGTTCGCTCCTCAGTCCTCTTGTGTGCGGAGCGAGCAACCGTGCTTGCATTTTACCGGCGAGCGCGACGGCATCGCCGACAGGGAAAAACTCGATCGCCGTCCCGTCCACTTCCCGATTCACCGGAATGTCGGAAACAATCGCGGGCAAATCGAGCGACACCGCATCGTAAACCGCCCCGCCCCCCGGCCCGCCTTCGAACAAGGTCGGCTGGATGACTGCACAGGCTTGTTTCATGAGTTCGATCTGATCCCGCTTGGGAATCAGGCCCAGGATGTGAACGCGTTGCTCCAAACTCCAACTCTTCAACCGGGCCAGCAACCCCGGGAAGTGATCGGGGTTGCGTGCGTCCTCGGTGCTCCCGGTGCAGACCAGTCTGAGATTCGCGTCCTGTTGGGCCACGAGGCGGAAGGCTTCAAAAGCCGTGGCGTGGCCTTTGTGGCTCCAAAACTGATTGGAAATAATGAAGAACGGCTGAGTGATGCCATAACGCGGCAGAACCTCCGGGCAATCTTCCAGCCAGTCGGCACACGGTGCCGGCGCGAATGGCAAGGCGAAGACTTGCGCGGTAGCCTGCGGAACGAACTTGGCGATGTCGGCCGCCGCCGCCCGCGAATTCACAATCAGCGCGCGGCATTGCGTGAGCATCTCGGCGAAGTGCTCATCGCGCGAACGGCACTCGTCGGGGGTGAAATACTGGGGAAGGTATTTGTGTTGGAAGTCGTACGCATAGCCGACCCACGGACACGGGAAACCCGGACGCAGGCTGTGCAGCGCCGGGAGGATCACATCCAGTCCCAGCCGACACACCGCCCGGCTGCGTGCGTGTCGTCCGATATCAATATGCTGCACGGTGATCCGCCCCCGGAACTCCGCAAATGCTTGGTAAGTAGCTTCGGGCGGAGAGGGGTGCTGCGGCGAGGGGGCGGCGCCGGAAAAGAGCGACCGCATCGCTTGCTTCGCCCCGCGCCGGACCCGGCGCCACGCCAGCCGTGGCCCGGCATCGGGAATCAACAGGTGAAATTCGACGCCTCGTGAGCGCGGCGAGGCCAGGAGCGAATCAATGACCAGGCGCAGGAAATCAACGCCCCCGCTCCAGTTGATGAAGTCGGTAGCAAGAATGCCAATCTTCATTTGCCACTTCGGCGCTGGGCCACGTACTCCTCCATGGTCCGAACAGGAGTGCCGAGAATCGTGGCGTAAGGATAAGGCGGAAAGGTCATGGCCCGGATGAAGTGCTCCACATCCTCCGCCGGCCACGCGGGATCAATCACGCCCTGGTAGGGTGCGCCCCGCTTGAAGTGCGTTGCCTCTCCGGTTTGCGGGACACCCGGAGCGCCGTTCAAGACGAGTTCCACTGCGGGGATCAGGTTTTGAACCGCCTGGAACATGACCCGGTAATAAAGCGTCTGCTGCGTATCAAACGGTTCAATTGGAACTGGTTGCTGCAGAAGGATGTTCCCGGTGTCACACCCCGCGTCAATATAGTGGTAAGTATATCCGGCGGTCGCCTGTTTCTGGACCATCGCCCAAGTGAGGCTGCTACAGCCTCGATACTTGGGCAGCAAGGAGGGATGGAGATTGAAGATCCGGCCCCCGACCCGCTCAGTGACCTCCGGTTTGATCAAGTACCGATAATAGACAGACGCAATGACGTCGGGCGTGAAGGGCAGATTACTGGCGGTGATTCGCTCCAGCGTAAAGGCGACCCCGGTTTTGCGGCAATAGCTGGCCACGCAAGGCACGCCCTCGCCGGCTGGATGGGTGTACACGTAAACATTAGCCCCCTCTGCGCGAAAAATTTCAACCGCCTTGCAGCCGATCCAATGGTAGCCGCAAATAACCATGTTCTTTCCTTTCAAGGACTTCCCCATCGGACTATTTCGTTTGGTAGTAGTTGGAAACCGAGGCGGCGATTTCGGCGACTTGTGATCGTGACAATCCCGGCCAACTCGGCAGATTGATGCCGCGCCAGGCCAGATTCTCGGCCACCGGATGCCGTTGGTACCGGGCGGCGTACATCGGCATGGTGTGAACGGGATAAAACAGGGGCCGCGTTTCAATCCCGCACTCGCGGAGACGTTGCCGCAGCGGATCGCGATCCGCCGCGCTCTCCACCAGGATCGAGATCATCCAGTAAGAGTGGGTCGCGGCGCCAAACTCGCCGTGAATGGCCACCGGCAAGCCAGCCAGTTCCTCGCGGTAGCTTTGCGCTAGTTGGCGTTTCTTCGTGATGAATTCAGCGGCGCGCTCGAGTTGTGCCAGGCCAATGGCCGCGCAGATGTTGGTCATACGGTAGTTGTAGCCGATGACGTCGTGCCAGTATTCCCGATGGTCGGCCAGCCCCTGCCCCTTGAAATGCCGGGCGCGTTCAAACAGGGTTTTGTCATCCGTCATCACCATGCCGCCCTCGCCCGTGGTGATCGTCTTGTTGCCGAAGAAGCTGAAGCAGGCGATGTCGCCAAATGTGCCGACGTGGTTGCCCTGGTAACGGGTGCCAAAGGCCTCCGCGCAATCTTCGATCAGAAACACATCGTGCTGGTGCGCCAGCGCCGCCAAGGCCTCCATCGCACAGGGGTGACCGTAAAGGTGAACCGCCATGATCCCCTTGGTGCGCGGCGTAAGCTTGCGTTGCACATCCGCCGGGTCCATCTGCCAGGTATCCGGCAGGGAATCCACAAACACCGGGGTGGCCCCGGTGTAAGCGATGGCATTCACAGCGGCGATGTAGGTCAAAGTGGGGACGATCACTTCATCCCCCGGCCCGATGCCGAGCGTCACCAGGGCCAGATGGAGCGCCACGGTTCCGTTGCACACCCCGACCGCATACTTTGCCCCCACCACACTGGCGCACCCGTTTTCAAACTCGGCGATGAACCGGCCTTTGGCCGAAATCCAGGTGGAGTCGAGACATTCGAGAACATAACGCTTCTCGTTGCCGGACAAGTCCGGTTGGTAAACGGGAATTTTATAGGTGGTCATGCTACCCACGCCTGGCTGACTAATTTGATGTTGCTCGCTTCGACTTACCACCAAGGATAGCCGAACTCACAACCCAAATGCCACAAAAGAAATTTGCCATGACGACGCGGGCCACGGCATTTTCATATGCATCGGGAGTGGGCCCTAACCACAGGGCTCGCACTTTTTGCTAGACCCATCCCGTGTTTTCGAGTGAAATGGGCTGGGATGAAACCACTATCTGTTGCCTGCCCAGCCTTTACCGCTGACCC
>CAINDV010000704.1 GCA_903847485.1 uncultured Verrucomicrobiota bacterium | reverse complement strand
GGGTCAGCGGTAAAGGCTGGGCAGGCAACAGATAGTGGTTTCATCCCAGCCCATTTCACTCGAAAACACGGGATGGGTCTAGCAAAAAGTGCGAGCCCTGTGGTTAGGGCCCACTCCCGATGCATATGAAAATGCCGTGGCTGAATCTTCGCGTTGGCCTAGTTTTCCCTTGCGGCCCAACTTGATAGTTGTATTCTCCCGGTGCCTGAGCGCCGCGTGTGCGGATGTTCACTAAGGCTGAGAAATGTAGTTTAACCGAGTCACCTAACCGTCAACCTCCGTTGCCCTGCAACGTCGGTCTGTTAGGCAATGGAGTCTTCGCCGGGCCTCCGCCCTGACTAAGCCTCCTGTCTCAAATCGCAGTTAAGTAGTAATCTATGCTGACCATGGAAGAAGCTATGCGCCAAAGCCCTATGCGCTTTGCCGCCGGCGAAATTGTCAAAGGTAAAATCATCGAAGTCCGGCCCAAGGAAGTCTTGGTGGACATCGGCTACAAGAGCGAAGGCGTCGTCCCGCTCTTCGAGTTCCTCGATCCCGACGCGGCCAAAGTGGGCGACCAGATTGACGTCCTCCTCGAGAAACTGGAAAACAAGGAGGGCGTGGTCATTCTCTCGCACGAGAAGGCGGAGTTCAAAAAGAACTGGGAACGCATCCTGTCCATCTGCAATGAAGGCGGGCGGATCACCGGCAAGGTCAAA
This sequence comes from uncultured Verrucomicrobiota bacterium, assembly GCA_903847485.1. Lineage (GTDB taxonomy): Bacteria > Verrucomicrobiota > Verrucomicrobiia > Limisphaerales > JAJXZI01 > CAINDV01. The sequence continues at coordinate 13,537 of CAINDV010000704.1, read as the reverse complement.
GCCGTGGTCAAGGGTGGCCTCATCGTCAACGTCGGCGTCGAAGCCTTCGTCCCCGCCTCGCAGATTGATCTCCAAATGCCCCGCAACTTACAGGGCTACGTCGGCAACAGCTACGAGTTCAAGGTCGTCAAGCTCAACCCCGAGCGCCAGAACATCGTGCTGTCCCGTCGCGAACTCATCGAACAGGAACGCACCGAACGCCGCGAAGCCTTGCTCAGCGAAATGACGCCCGGCGACATCCGCAAGGGCACCGTCAAGAACCTCACCGAATTCGGCGCCTTCATTGACCTCAACGGCCTCGATGGCCTGCTGCACATCACCGACATGTCCTGGGGCCGTATCGGCCATCCGTCCGAAATGCTCAAGGTCGGTCAGGAACTCGACGTTGTCGTGCTCGACGTCAACAAGGAGAAGGCGCGCGTCTCCCTCGGCCTCAAGCAGAAGATCGCCAATCCGTGGGACAGCATCGAACAGAAATACCCCGTCGGCACCAAGGTCAAGGGCAAGGTCGTCAACCTCGTTCCCTACGGCGCGTTCGTGGAACTGGAACCGGGCGTCGAAGGCCTCGTGCATGTCAGCGAATTGTCCTGGACCAAGCGCTTTGCCAAAGCCGGCGACGTGCTCAAGGAAGGCCAGGAACTCGAGGCCATCGTGCTGGGCGTCAATCGCGACGAACAGAAAATCTCCCTCGGCCTGCGCCAACTCGAGAACAACCCGTGGGACTCCGTGGACCAACGCTTCCCGGTCGGCACCCAAATCAAAGGCCCGGTTCGCAACCTCACCAGCTACGGTGCCTTCGTCGAACTGGAAGAGGGTCTCGACGGCATGGTTCACGTCTCGGACATCTCCTGGACGCGCAAGATCAATCACCCCTCCGAATTCCTCAAGAAGGGCGACGTAGTCGAAGCCGTGGTGCTCGAAGTGGATAAGCCCAACCAGCGCATTGCCTTGGGCATGAAACAGCTCGGCCCCGACCCGTGGGAAACGATTGAACGGCTTTACAAGGTGGGCGATCTCGTCACCGGCAAGGTCACCAAGCTCGCCAGCTTCGGCGCGTTCATCGGCCTGCAAAACGAAATTGACGGCCTCGTTCACATCTCCCAGATCAGCGAAGATCATGTGGACAAGATCAAAAACGTGCTCCGGGTCGGCCAGGACGTCAACGCCCGCGTCATCAAGATTGACCGCGGCGAGCGCCGCATCGGCCTCTCCATAAAGGCCGCCAACTACAGCCCGGAGCAGCTCAAGGAAGAGCAGAAGATCCTCGACGCCCTCAAGCCCGGCGAAGATCTCGTCGCCCTCCAGCACGCCTTCGACGCGGCCGAGGAAGACAAGCCCTAGCCCCAAGCTGCTGGGCGGTACGTTCCAGCGTTTCACGACAGGCGAACCGGCAACGGTTCGCCTGTTTTTTCTTTGCGCCATTGAATCCCACCAGGTCGGCGCGGAAAAAATCAATTACCTGTCCCGCCTCGTTTGTGCTAACATGGCGGCATGAAAACGAACTCACGACATACTACTCCGCTCGCGCTGACCGCCCTAGCGGCGATCACTGTTTACATCCTCGCCTGTACCGCGTTCAGCCCCGACGATTCCAAGGTGCTTTACGCCACCATCAGCCCACAGACCGGTGCCACCGGCATCGCCGTTTACGACCGCACCACCGGCAAGTCGGAGATGCTCTTCCTCCCGATGTTCCAGGATTTGGACACCCTCAAGACCAAACCGGTCATCCTCCGTCCGCAATGGCTGCCCGGCGGCAAGGGCGTCCTGGTGGCCTGGCCGGGAGGAAACGACAATCAGAAAGACGACGGCCTGAACCTGGCCCTGCTGCCTGCGGGCGGTGCCGGTCCGGTGAAACTCTTCTATCAGTCAGAACTCAAAGACCTCATGTCACTCCTGGTACGCCCGCTGCCCATCGCCGGACACTTCCTCTTCCTCACCAAGGAAGGCGAGTCGGACACGGCCAGCCTCATCCGGCTCGACCTCGTCACCGGCGAACTGCGCTCCCGGACCAACCTCCCCGCACTCACGCTCCTGCCCACGCCGCACGGCGATGGCATCATCTATCTGGCCGCCGCGCCGGGCGATAAGGAGCGAACCGAAGTCGGCTTCCTGAATCCCGAAACCTTCGCCCGCACGGCCGTGTTTCAGACGGAAGGCAGTTTGCTCAAGTCTGACAAAGCCGAAGGATTCCTGGCCGTCAGCCGCGACGGCAAACGGCTCGCCTTTGCCGACACCGAAGGCGACAAGCAGGTCTGCCGAGTTCTGCAAACCGGCAGACCCTTCAAGACCGTGCCTTTGCCTGAAAGTGAGGAAAAATTGAGTTTCGGAAATGCCCAATTCGCGCCGGATGGCGAGATGGTTTACATCTCGTTCCTGGACCCCGGCGCAGGCGGCACTAACGTTTCGTTCGGCGTGTTCGAGCTTCCGCTCAACGGCGGGGCGCTGCGCCGGAACACCCTGATCCAAGGCTGCGGCATCAAGGACGACTCCTTCGCGCTCTACTTCCAACTCGATGTCTCCAACGACGGCAGGACTCTCGCCGTCGCTTCGACGTACCTGGCTTACGAGAATGATGGCGGCAGCCGCCAACTGAAGAAGCCGGAGGACTGCGCACTGTTCCTCCTGAACCTCGCCGATCCCCAGCGCAAAGTCACCCGTGTGCCCGTCCCGCTCCCGCCTCTCGACCTGTTGAGCAAATAGTAACGTCCCGTGTTGGAATTGCTCCACCATCTCTTCGCCGAAGTCTGCGGCCAAAACCCCGCCCACACCTGGGCACCGGGCGGACTGCCCTTGCCCTGCTGCCAGCGTTGCACTGGGCTTTACGTCAGTGCGCTCGCTGGCACCGCACTGCACCTGTGGCTCAAGCCCCGGCTGACCAGCGGATTCCTGTGGATTCACGGCGCTTTTCTCCTGCAAATGATCCCCTTCGGCTTCCACTGGCTGCCGCAAGGCCCGCTCCTACGCACCATCACCGGCGTCCTATTCGGCTTAGGCCTGGTAAGCTTCTTTCTGCTCCTACCGACCGCTCGCCGGCCGGTTGGCGAAAAGCCGACCGAAGCGAAATACTTCACCGCCCTGACCCTCAGCCTCGCGCTGGTGCTGGCACTGGCCAACGCCAACTCGACGGCCTATGCCTACACGCTCACGGCCCTTGCCGCCGCTGGCCTACTGACTCTCGCCGTCTTAGTCCTCACTAACCTGTGGCTCCTCGTAGAACAGGCGTCGCGCCTGTCTCCATCTAATCCCTCCTCCGCAGCGGAAGGAAGGGCGCTTTTGCCGAGCAAGACTCTCTCGCCAGCAGCAGCTAGTGATGCCAGCGACAGGCGCGATGCCTGTCCTACAGACGCCCCGCGTCGTCGCCGTGAAATCCCTCTTCCCATCTGTGGCCGTCACCGAATCTGCTAGGAGCTTTCTATTCGTCCGCCCGCCCCGTCCGCTGTGGCCGTTCAATGGTCCCTCCAGCGCCTTCTGGCCGCCGCTGGCCTTTGCTTCGATGGCTGCACAGCTCCGGCAGCAAGTCCCGGATTTGCGCGTCGAAATCCTCGACGCCCCTGCTCTTGAAATGGGCTGGCGCACACTTACCGCTGAGCTTCGCCGCCGCGCCCCCGCCTTCGTAGGCATCGGTGAGGAAGCCGTTAGCTGTGTTGAAGGTCTCCGCCTGGCTAAGCTCGCTAAGAGCCTCGGCGCTCGCGTCATCGCCGGCGGTTGCTTCTTTGGGCACGTCGCGCCCCAGGCGCTGGGCACCGGTTTGATTGACGCCGTCGTTCACGGCGAAGGCGAGTTGACCCTGGTGGAACTCGTCCAAGCCCTTCGCGAAAACTATCCCGCCGCGCTGGCACAGGTGAAAGGCATCTCCTTCTCCCGCGACGGCGAGGTAGTCACCACTCCGCCGCGCCCGTTGATTGCCGATCTCGACAGCTTACCATTACCCGCCTACGACTTACTGCCGGTCGCGCACTACGGTGCCCGCAGCCAGAACCATCCTCACCTCGCGGCTATTGAGCTGGGCCGCGGCTGTTTCGGCGCGTGCGACTTCTGCGTACTCTGGCGACAGATGGGCAAGTTCGTCGGCGACCGACTGACACCTAGCCTCCGCGTCAAGTCACCGGAGCGTTTGCTCGAAGAAATCCGCGTTCTCCACCACCGCTACGGACGCCGCTACCTTGGTTGGGTGGACCCCTGCTTCAACGCCCATCCGACCGTTCCCGCCGCACTCGCCGAGTTACTGCTCCGCGACGGTCTGAGCCTTGGCCAGAGCGCCTGGATGCGCACCGATGCCATCGTCCGCGATGCCGCGTCGGGCGCGCTGGCAAGCTGCGTCCGCGCCGGCCTGAACGAAGCCTATCTCGGCATCGAGCGTCCCGATGGCGAGAGCCTGACTGCTCTTCATAAAACCAGCGGCGTCGGTCACGCCCGCGAAGCAATGCGGATTCTGCGCGAGCAATTTCCCGACGTGCTCGCCATCGGCTCCTTCATCTACGGTCTGCCCGGCGACACACCCGCCAGCGTCCGCGCTATCCATCGGCTAGCCATTGAACTGGACCTAGACCAATTCTTCCCTATTCCGCTGACGCCGCTGCCGGGCACCGCCGATTGGCGGCCTGAGCTATGGGACGCCACCGGCGAACGGTTCCGTGAGTTCAACTTCCTACCTTCGGGCCGTCCGCATGGCCGGCACGCCGCGCTGGAGCGGGCGCTGCTTTATTCGCTCCTGTTCACCTGGCCGGCTCAACGGCTCCGCGCCTACGCCCGGATGTTCCTGCCCGGCAGTAATCGTCGGCGCAGCGTGAGCCGTCGGCTCGCGGGACGGAGTGCTCGCTTCGAACTCACCCGCGCCGTTCAGGTGCTCTTGGGTGGCCGCGATGATTGGGGTATGGTGTTTCCGGAGTGGTATGAGGGGTGATGGAAAGTCCGAAGTGCGAAGTGCGAAGTCCGAAGAAACTCCGATACCTGAAATGTCAGCATCCGCGTCATCACGGCACTTCGGACTTCGGACTTCGGACTTTCCTTCTCCCACCTCCACCGCCTACCGTCTCCTCCATCATGCCACGCGAAACTACCGAAGCCAAAGCCGACCGGACGCGACAACTCATCGCCCGGTTGCGCCAGACTTACCCGGATGCCCATTGCGAACTGAATCACTCCAGCCCGCTAGAACTCCTTGTCGCCACGATCCTCTCCGCGCAATGCACCGATCAGCGGGTGAACCTCGTCACCGCCGCCCTGTTCCGCCGCTACCGCAGCGCCGCCGATTACGCGGACGCCCCGCTGGCGGAGTTGGAGGAAGCCATCAAGAGCACCGGCTTTTTCCGCAACAAGGCCAAGAACATCCAAGCCTGCTGTCGCACGCTCGTCGAACGCCACGGCGGCGAAGTGCCACGCACAATGGCGGAGCTTACCCAACTCGCCGGCGTCGGGCGCAAGACTGCCAACGTCGTTCTGGGCAACGCCTTCGGCCTGGAAGAAGGCGTGGTGGTGGACACGCACGTCGGGCGGCTCGCCCAGCGGCTTGGTTTGACCGCCGAGACCGACGCCGAAAAGATCGAGCCGGCGCTGACCAAACTGGTGCCGCGCGAGCAATGGACGCTCTTTAGTCACTGGCTCATCTGGCACGGCCGGCGGCGTTGTCAGGCGCGCAAACCGGATTGCGCCGGCTGCGAGGTGCGGGAGATGTGTCCGCGTGTGGGGGTAAAGGCGGCGGCGTGATTCCTTCGCCATGCCCGTCGGCATTCTCTTTATCTTGGCCCAGTTAGCGATCTGCGGGTGGGTCATCGCTCGCACCGTGAAGCGTGTGCTTAGTGGCAGCGGGAGCAAGACGATGTGGCTCGCCTTTGCCGCACTCGTCGTCCTTGGGCTGGCGCTCGGAGTCTGGATGGCTTGCAGAGTGGAGTATCCGCTTGGCACGCGGTTCCGCTTGAGTGGCTTTCCGATGCCGGTCGCGTTCTTCCATCTGGAGGCCGGGCAGTGGGTGGATTTCATCACACCGCCCGCAATCATGTATCCGGGGATAGCGGCGAACGTCCTGACCGGTGTCGCGCTGCTGGAGTTGCCGCTGCTCTGGTTTCTATGGCGCAAGGACCGTCGCCAACTGCCCGCATGAATTCCTGGTTCTTTCTCGACTCCGGCCCCTGCCCTCCTGCCTTCAACATGGCGCTCGACGAGGCACTTATGGAACTCGCGCCCACACTCGCCGCGCCGGTGCTGCGCTGTTACGGCTGGACGGAACCGGCGGCGACCTTTGGCTACTTCCAGCATTATCCCGAGATTGAGCGACTCACGCTGCTGCGTCCGCTCCTGCGCCGGCCCACCGGCGGTGGCTTGGTTCCGCACGACGCCGACTGGACTTACAGTCTCGCGTTCCCGGTCGGGCACGAGTGGCATGGCGTGTCGGCGCAAGAAAGCTATTGCCGCGTCCACGACTGGCTCCGCCGGGCATTCGCGGAGCTGGGCGTGCCGACGGAACTCGCGCCGTGCTCCCGCCCCGGTGCCGGCCAATGCTTCCTCGGCTACGAGCCATCCGATTTACTCTGGCATGGGCGAAAGATCGCCGGCGCGGCGCAACGGCGCACTAAGACTGCCTTGCTGATTCAAGGCTCCGTCCAGCCGCCACTGGCGAGTTTGCGCCGGGCCGACTGGCAGTCAGCGCTGCGTTCCGTGGCCGGCCAGCTCTGGGCGGTTAAGTGGCAGGAATTGCTTCTTCCCGAACCCGGCGGGATGCAGTTAGGAGCAGAGGCCGACAGCGAACGAACTTCGCCCCGGCAACGGCTGCGCCAGCGAGCCGACAGTCTGTCGTCGGAAAAGTATTCGCAGGACAGCTACCACCGGAAACGATAGCTTGCTGGCGACATGAAACTGAGCTGTATCCATGCAGTCAGAAACTCCGGCGTAGGCGCGGCCCAGCGCGTAGGACAGGCGTCGCGCCTGTCTCTGACATCAATGCAAAACGACCACCTTTTGACGAGAGATGGGATTGAAGTTGGCGACAGGCGCGACGCCTGTCCTGCGGCGGCGTTGCTCCTGGCGATGCTGTTTGCTGGCAGCGCCGCCGGCGTCGAGTCGCTGTCAGTGCTGACTTACAACACACATGGCAATCAGGTCGCCGACTGGAGCACTAACTCGCCACAGGTGCAGGCCATAGGTCGGCAGATGAGTTACTTGCAACCGGACGTCATTACCTTCCAGGAAATCCCGTTCACCAACACCTGGCAGATGCCCAACTTCGTCCGCGCCTTTCTGCCCGGTTACCAGCTTGCCACTAACTCCGGCACCGATGGTTACATCCGCAGCGTCATTCTCAGTCGCTTCCCGATCATCCGGTCCACCAAGTGGCTCGACGGCGTCAGCCTGACTAACTTCGGTTACGATGGCTCCTTCACCCGCGATCTCTTCGAGGCGGAAATCGCCGTGCCGGATTACAACGCCAATCTCCATGTCTTCACTACGCACCTGAAATCCGGCAGCGCCACCGCCGACAAACAGCGCCGCGCCGCCGAGGCCAGCGCCATTTCCAACTTCCTCACCACGGTGTTTCTGCCCGCCGCTCCCGGCCATCCCTACTTGCTCACCGGCGACATGAATGAGCATTACACCACTAACGCCATTCTCCGGCTGACCAACGCACCCACCGGCTTGCGCCTGACGACGCCGGTGAATCCTTTCACCGGCACGCGCTTCACGTTCTCGATCCGGGGCAGCCTGGTGTCGCGCTATGATTACATCCTGCCCAGCGGGCTGCTTTGGTCCAACGTTACCTCCAGCCAGGTCTTCCGCACCGACTTGCTGACCAACCCGCCCCCGCCCTTACTGACTGCCGACGCCGTCACCGCCTCGGATCATCTACCGGTGGTTATGACTTTCGCCAATCCCTTCAACACGCCGTTCCACCTGCTCTCGCTGACGGCGAGCAACCAACAAATCACACTACGCTGGGAAACGGCGGCTGGCCGGCGGTACCGCGTCGAAGCGTCGTCTAACCTGACCGCTTGGTTCAGCCTTACGACGAATCTTACCGCGACCAGCCCGGTTTCCACCTTCACAACCAATGCCGGCGGCAGTGGGGTGAAGTTCTTCCGCATCTATCGGGAGCCGTGATGGGCAGAGGAGGCGCGTCTCCTTCCGCCTTGCTTCCGTAATTCCGCAATCGCTTCAGAGGACCAACCACATACCTGAAATCCGTGGTTGGCTTTCTAATAGATACGACTAACCCGTAACCATGCGGTCGCCGGTAGGGCGAGGCTTCTGCCGAGCCGCTCTGGACGTGGGTTCGCCGCTGTTCTTGTCCGTCTCCACCGGTCACCAAGAAGGGAGTGCAGAATTGCGGTGGAGAATCGCCGAATCTGCAATCTCAGAGCGGCTCGGCAGGAGCCTCGCCCTACCGGCGACTGCAAGAATACGACTAAGGGCCAGTTCACCGAACTAAGTTTGACCGGGGAACGGCTTCACGGTAAGGTTGCCCCGTGACTGCGAAACAAATCATGCACGAAATCGAAACCCTGCCGCTTGAGGCACAGGCTGAAGTTATCCGGTTTGCCTACCGCCTGGATGCGCGGCGGCATCTCACCGGCCCGGAACTGTCCTCCCTGGCCGAGCGCTTGGTCCCAACCGATCCGGCGGAGACGATGCTGCTGCGGGAGGCAACCGAGCCTGGCCTCTATGGCGAAAAACCGCAGTCCCCCGAAGGGAAATGGGGCAAACGCTTTTCCGGATTGCCCCTATGTGGCGAAGGTGAATGGGAGGAGAACGTTCCCTGTGTCCGGTCAAGTCGCGGAAGGCGAGTAAGTCCGATGAAAACTTGTTGGCTCACTTCCCTGGCCTTGGTGGCGCTGTCATTCCATGCCTTCGCGGACCTCACCTTGACGGAGAAAGGTTCCACCCGTTACCGCATCGTCGTGGCGACCAATGCCATTCCCTCGGAACGTTATGCCGCCGAGGAACTCCAGCGGTACCTGGAAAAGATGAGTGGCGTGAAACTACCCATCGTGACGGATGCCGGGCCATCGCCAGCCGCAGATATTCTGGTCGGCAACCAGGCGCAACTCCGGCAACTTACCAAGCCAATCAACTTAGCCAAGCTCGGCACCGATGGCTTCGTTCTCCGCACCGAGGGCGAGCGCCTCATCATCGCCGGCGGCCAACCCCGCGGCACGCTTTACGGTGTCTATGCACTGCTGGAGGAAAAACTCGGCGTGCGCTGGTTCACGCCGGAATTGGAAGTGGTGCCTAAGATGGACGCGGTGAAGCTGCCCCCACTCGACGAAACGCAGGTGCCCCCGTTGGAATACCGCGAGGTCTATTGGACGGAGATGTTCCGCAACGCCGACTTCGCCGCGCGGCACCGGCTCAACGGCCAAGCCTACGCGCTCCAAGACAAGCACGGCGGTCGCGCGGTGAAGTATTTTCCGTTCGTCCACAGCTTCGACGCACTCATCCCGCCTGACCTGTTCACTAACCACCCGGATTTCTTCCCGCTCCTTACCCGCAAGAACCAGGACGGCCAGGAAACCCGCGAACGCCGCGGTGGCTACGTCCAGCGCTGCCTCACCAATCCCGACCTGCTCAAGCTCGCTAAGCAACGCGTCCGCGAATGGATCGCCCAACACCCCGAGGCCACCATCATCAGCGTCTCGCAGAATGACACCATCAACAACTGCCAGTGCGACCAGTGCAAAGCCATTGATGACGCCGAAGGCACCCCGATGGGATCGCTGCTCACGTTTGTCAATGCCATCGCTACGGACCTGGAGAAGGACTTCCCGAATATCCGCCTCGACACTCTCGCCTACCAATACACTCGCACACCGCCCAAGACACTCCGCCCGCACCAGAATGTTATCATCCGCCTCTGCTCCATCGAGTGTTGTTTCGCGCATCCGCTGGAGACCTGCCCGGCCAAAGAGAACGCCCGCTTCCGCGACGACATTATCGCCTGGCAGCCGGTCGCGCCGCGACTCTACGTCTGGGACTACACGCCTAACTTCGCGCACTATCTCATGCCATTCCCGAACTTCGACGCCCTCCAGCCGAACATCCAGTTCTTCGTCCAACACGGCGTGAAGGGACTGTTCGAGCAAGGTAACTACTCCGGCGGCGGCAACGGCGAGATGGGACCACTCCGCGCCTATCTGCTGGCGAAACTGATCTGGAATCCCAACGCCGACGTGAAGAAGCACACCGGCGAATTCGTGAGTGCCTACTTCGGCAAAGCCGCGCCGAAGATGCTCGCCTACCTTGAAGTAGAACACCGCCCCGTCCGCGAAAAACCGCTCCACGCGCACATCTTCGACAGCCCGAAATCCGCCTATTACACCGACGAACTCATTACCCAAGGCGAGCAGCTCCTCGACGAAGCCGAGCTACTCGCGGACAACGACGCCGTGAAACTCCGCGTCCAGGTCGCCCGCCTGCCTATCTGGTATCTGAAACTGGGGCAGGACCGGGTCAGCGGCGACGCCCGCAAGGCACTGGCGACTCGCTTCGTGGCCATCGCCAAGCAGGCCGGCATCTCTAACATCAGCGAAGGGATGTCGCTGGCAGATTGGGCGAAGAGGCAGGGCGTGGAGTAACCCTTCACTTCCCGCGCTGGCGGAGTTCCGCCACGACCTTCTCGATGCCATCGGCCACGTTGGTCCAAGCCTTGTCACGATTGGTCCAGTTAGTTACCGGCTCACCGTCTCTCGGCAGCGCCTCAAGCTCTGCGAACGGCGACTTCTTCCATTTGCACTCCCGCAGGATCACCGGCACCACCGCAGCCTCGCCCTCCTTCTCCCGCTCCAGCGCCGTCTGCATCTCTATCTCGTAGCAATAGTCTGAGGCGATGAAGTCCGCGCTCACCAACAACAGGATCAAATCGGCCCGCTTGAAGTTGTCATCAATCACCCCGGCCCACTTGTCGCCGGGCATGATCTTGCGGTCGTGCCAGGTACTGATGAAGCCTTGGCGTTGGAGATACTTTAGATGTGTTTCTAATTGGTCGCGCAGTTCCTCGTCCTTGTGAGAGTAGCTGAAGGCCACGCGAACACCTTCCCGCGCGCCAGTCTTGCGCATTAGCTCAGACGGACGAGTGGAAGCTTCTTCTACCCCGTTTAGCAGATCGGCGATCGTCACTTTCACCAGCTTGCCGTTGTGAACAAGCTTCAACTCCGTCTCGCCCTCGGCTTCCAGCACACAGAGCGTGGCATATCCTACCGCCAACCCCGCCTGTCCCGGCACCGGCACCTCTTCCGTGGCTTCTAGCTTGGTGATGGAGCGGTGGATAACTTCTAAGTCCGCGCGGATCACAGTCAAGAGACGACGACGCCCAGTGCCATCACCTACCACGGCGATGGACACGGTGCGGTCTTGGAGGTCTGCCTTCACCACCCCGCGATTGCCCTCCCATTCCAACACCACGCCGGTGCGCCAGCGCTGCTGATCCTTCTTCATAAGTGCTCGCGACCGGACGATGAAGCGCGGTAGCAACCCCTCCGGCAGGATGTTGTAACGGTAACTGAACCGCAGCGCTTCCGCCCCCGCGAACTCTCGCAAGTCCGGCTCCTCCTTGCCCAGTAACTCCGGCACCAGGTAATGCCCGTCGCCGCCTCCAAGTCTGTAGGAGCCGACGTGAGGAGGCTCTGTCTTCATGGAAGTTTGAGCCTCCTCACGTCGGCTCCTACAAGGCTCTGAAGACGCCTCCCCATCGTAGAACTCATAGCACAGCTCGAACTTCCGCATCAGGTCCAGCAGGTAGAGGTGCATCTTACGCGGATACTCCTGTTGGTCTAGCACGCGGGCCAAGTCTTCCAGCCGTAGCTCACCCTGCTGCTCCGCGATCTGCGGGTCATTGAGGACTTTGTAGATGCCGTTGGTTACCCATTCGGGATTCAACACATGCGTATCGGCCAGGCGTAGGTCGTCGCGGAAGTTCACCACGATACCCAAGTCATGCAGGAAGCCCACCAGCGTCTCCTGGCTCACCGCTTCCTTCACGCCTTGCTCGGCGCACAGTTGCTGATAGCGGGTGAAGGGGATGAAGTTCTCCCCCTCCCGCTCGCGCAAGTGGGCCAGTGTGTCCTTCACGGAGAACCAACTCGCGGGGAACGGATCGCGCAGATGTTCTAACTGGTCCGTCTCGCGAAGGACGACCCGGCGCAACTCCTCCAAGCCCTGCTCCGACTCGCAGTCAGTCTGAAGGAAGTCCCGGATGGCGGGGAACTTCTCCTTCAACCCACGCCGGTTCAGGTCGAAGGCATGAGACTGGGCCTTGTTGATGACGATGAGCACGGGCGAATCCCCGCCGAAGCTCTGAATGAGCCGTAGCCAGTATTCCACGTTGCCGTCCTGCTCGCCTTCGCGGGCGTTCAGGACCAGCAGGTAAAGGCTGCGCTTGGTGAGGAAGAACTGATGCGTGGCGTGCATGATCTCCTGTCCGCCGAAATCCCAGATGTTCAGTTGCACTTGATCCTGGCCGATCTTTACCGGCCATTGCGTGATGGCGATGCCGTCGGTCTTGGTTTCCTTGGGGTTGTAGCGGCCATGTACCAACAGGTTGACCAGCGATGTCTTCCCTACTCCGCCCCTCCCCACCAGGATCATCTTGGCCTCGTTCAAGGGCCGGCTGACGCGCTTGCTGAAGTAGTAGTCCAGAATGCTGGCGGGGAGAGCGAACTCATCGCCCTCGTCCAAGATCTCGTTCGGCGCCGCTCCCAGCACTTCAGGTGGCAGTCCCAGCGCCGGGTTGCGGTGGAGGAAGAGCTTTTCGAGCCTCGTCAGTTTGCGCAAGCTGTCCGGCAACGCTGTCAGTTCGTTGTCGTTAAGCCAGAGGCTCAGGAGTTGGGTTAACTGGCCGAAGGACTCTGGCAACGCCGTCAGTTGGTTATTTGAGACGACGAGCGACTTGAGGTGGATCAACTGGCTGAGGGACTCCGGCAACGCCGTCAGTTGGTTGTAAGCGGCGTTGAGGTTCTGAAGTTGGGTCAACTGGCTCAGGAACTCCGGCAACGCTGTCAGTTGGTTGGCCCCGACACCGAGCCTCTGCAGTTGGGTCAACTGAGCGAGGAAGTGTGGCAACACCTTTAGTTTGTTGCCTACGATTTCAAGCGCCTTGAGTTGGGTCAACAGGCCAAGGGACTCCGGCAGCGCCGTTAGTCCTAGTCCTGACAAGTCAAGGACTGCGAATTGCTCGCGCTGGGCCTCCGCAATCCGGTTCTTGGCTTTGGCAAATGCTTCCTGTGCTCTTTGTTTGCGCGTTTGCTCGGTCATAAAGCTTGGTTCGTTTCACTGTCGTTGTTGTCGTTCCTAGCTGGCCCGCGCCGCCCCGCGCAGTGGCTCAGGTTCGCCCTAGCCCCGCCGGGGCTAATCCTGTTCCCGCCCGCCCCCTTTGGCAAGCCCGCCCTTTAGTCGTAGCGGCGAATTGGTATTCGCCGCCATCTTCTTCCCTTCCCCAACCTCTACTATCCGCAGGACGCTGGAGATTGAGATCATCGACCCCGAGGAAGTCAACATCCACGCCGGGGACTTGGAGCTGTCCATCCGCCCAGACGGCAAAGACGAGGATGAG
>CAINDV010000703.1 GCA_903847485.1 uncultured Verrucomicrobiota bacterium | reverse complement strand
CTTGTCCCGCATGTCCTCATAGACCGAAAAGCCGCGCCCGCCGGTCGGCACCGAGAGATCGCAGAACACGAGTTGCGCCGACCGCGCCGCTGAAGTATCGCGCCAGATACTCTCAATCTGCGCCACGGCCTGGTTGACTTTGCTCGTGGGATAGTCGGGTAAGTCTGGATGGTGGAGACGGAGGTCGAGCGCGGCTTTGCGGCCGTCGGTAGTGACCAGCAGCATGTTATCCTCGCGGGGGTCCACCTGCCCGGCGCGCAAGGCGTCGGCGTGCCCCAGCCAGTCCGTGTTATCTCCACCAGGAAGCCGAAACGGGCCCAACCTATGGGTTGGCCCCTCTTCCAGCGTTTCCTGTCTGATGACTCGAACCGTTAGGAACCGCCCGTGCGCCGGGGCCGATTAAACCGTGCGTTGGCCCAGCCCACTAAACTGTCCAGGTTGGCAGCAAAACACACCAGCAACATCGGTAACGCCGGAAAGCGGAACCGCTCCCCCTGACCCGCAAATGCAGAGCCAAAGCCAATGAAGTATAATGTCATGACCAATGAGAAGAAATACAGGTCACGGGTTTCCAGACGACGGGCCATGCCCGGCCACAGAGCCAGCACCCAAATGGGCAGCCCGAGCAAGAGCACGATCCCCCGGACGGCACTGCGAGCGAAGGCGTCACGTTGTTCGTCGTCTGCTGCCACCGCCTTGGAGACTACACCCTCTACGGGCGAAATCATGTATTTCACGGCTGAAAACGCCAGCCTACTCATGTAACGTAGCGGCTGGCCCGAAACGTACTCGATAAACACGCGGCGGCTAAAAGTGTCCTGCTCATGCCGGGCCAGTTGATCGTACGGCCGCCCGGCCAGTTCCGCAATACGCTGAGTTACCTCTGACTTGGTGGCAATGCCATTGTCTCGTAATGTGGCCTGCACCGACCCGACCCTGATGCCCTCAGAACAGCGATCCGCGCGTGAATGCTCCAAAGCGAAGTTGACCCCAGAACAAATAACAATAGCCATGGCATACACGGCCACGGAAGCTGTGGGCAGATAGTGGCCCTTCCGCTGCAAGAAGATCTTTAACAGTGGCAAGAGCAACAGGAATGGCCCCAAGGTAGGCCGCGTCAAACCAGCAGCCAAGAGTGCGCTGGCACCCACTGCCAGCCACCAAGGCCCACGCTTAAGCAAGAAGGCATAAATGAATACGAGCAGTAGAAAGCCAAACAGGAAGTCGGTCAACACGTTGAGGGCCAGGCCAAAGCCTGCATACCAGAAGATGGCGACGGCCGCCATCAAGACGCCCGTGCGGATTTGGGGCAGCAGGGCGGCCAATAACTTCCATAACAGCAGCGTGGCGATCAGATTCAGGACACTCTGCATCACGATGACCAGATGGTAACCGTAATCTTCCCCGCCCAGCCCGAATGGAACCACCAAGAATAGGGGGTACCCAACAGTACGGACCATGTCTGGTGGCAGCCCGGTCCCATGCAAGATATACAGCGCAGGGGGGACGTAGCCGCCTGTATCGGGTAAGCATATCCGCCGAACAACCGCGTCGCGGCCCTGCCCAAACAACCAGACCAGAAAGACGGCTTGCAGTACCGCCGCGATTAATAGCCCAGCACGCCATACTCCGCGCTGGGTGGGGTTTTCCTTGCCAGTGGCTGGTTCGTTTTGCGCTAGGTTGTTCTTTGGCTTCTGGGATTGGATTTGCATAAAGGAGGCTGAATCACACTTGCGCCTTAATGCCCCGTTGCCGGGCGCACTGGCGGAACGCCAGCAACACCCCACACAGCAGGAGCAGGAGCACGAGCAGTAACCCGTACTTCCCCGCCACCAGACTTTGGCCCAGCGAGGCGTAGAGCAGGCCGAGGCCAATCAGGGGCGGTAAGGACGGTAACAGGAACCCCGGAAACGACCGGCAGATCGTCACCAGCAGGCAGTTCTGCAAGACGTAGGGAAAGCCGGGCGTCAACCGAACCAGGAGCGTCGCGGTCACCGGATTGTCTTGGAGCAATCTGGCCAGGAAGGGAGCCTTGCCGGTAATGAACTCTTCCAACTGCCGCTTGAACAGGCGGTAGGCATAGGTGTAGGCAATTGACAGGCTACAGACATAGGCGACGGAACAGCCGATCAAGTTGGCGCGGAGATCGAAGGCCGCGCCCGCCGCCAGCAGAAACGGCGTAGGTGGCACGCCAAAGGAGATGCACAAGGCAAAGGCGGCATAGAACGGCACCGGTCCCCATTGCCGGAGTTGGTGCAGAAACACATTCAACGGCTCCCGGCCGAGGGTGAAGAAGAAGACCACCACCAGCGCCAAACCGGCCAGACAGACGATCCGCCAAGTACCGGGCTTGATTACCCTCACAGGGCCAACCCTCCGGTGACTTGCTTCAGATCGGCCAGCCACGCCTTGACCAGGGGCCGTTCCTTCCGAGGCAGGATGCCTTGTTTGATTAGCGCCTCATAACACCGCAGCAGGTTGGCGCCCACCGCCTCCGGCCCCGGCTCCAAGGGCTGCTCTTCCAACAGCCGCACGATCTGGTCATTGGCCAGATACCCCGGCACTTCGTCCTGAAAGTCTTTCATCAGGTTGTGCTCGTTGCGCTGCTGCACCACCTCGGGGGCATGGAAGGTGACGGCGCCGCCCAATGCCCACAGACATCGCTGCGCCACAAAGCTGCGCCAGATGTCAGTCATGCGGAAGGTGCAAAAACTGGGGAGATACATCAGCGGATACGCCTCTGGCCACCACCAGGTGCTCTGGCTGTTGAAGGGGCACCACACACCGGACATCAGCGCGACGCTGGCCCCAGGCTGAAACCGAAACGGCTTGTCCAGCACCAACCGCCAAATGGCATCCACGTCTGGGCTGCCATCCGCCAAGCCTTGTTGAATGGGGCTGAGGACCGAACTCGCGCGGCTGGGGGCCGGCGGCTTCTTTCCGGCGGCGGCAATTTGGTCCAGAGGCAGCCCGCGCGGCCAGATAAGTTCGTCGCTGAAGTAGCGGTAAGCATTGCACCAGCGCGGACCGTTCACCTTCCGGGCCTGGACCGTCCGGTCGCGGAGTTGCCAGTGCGCCGTGGGCGTGTTGTCGTCATCAGTCTCGTAGATGCACTCCGCACCCCGGCTGATGGCCACCAGATAGCCGATATTCTTGCGGGTGTAATGATTGACGGGCAGGAGTTGCGGCAGCCGCAACGGCAGCGCCAACTGGCGGTCGAGTGCGAACAATTCCGCGCCGTCCAGGGGATACTCCTGCGGGCCTTTCCGGTCGCCGAGGACCAGCAGTTGGCCGGACACGCGGCGCAAAGAGCGACACAGCCCGCGCACAGCGGGAGTGGGCGGTTGGATGGTCGTGATGACCGAATAGAGTTTTGACATAATAGACTATGGCTGGCAGGAGGATTGCCCTGGAACCAAGATGCGATCCCTGCGGCAAAATCGGGTTGTGATTGCGATCCTGAAGTAAGTGAAGTTGGCCATAAACGGATTGATGGACTCGCCCTCGGTGCGCGCCCTCCACACAGCAGGAATCTCACGGATACTTACTCCAAGCCGCAAGGGTTTGATGGCCGTTTCTAGGAAAAATGGATGTTTCAACTCCTCCCACCGGATGCCACGCACCAGCGAGCAAGGGAAAATCCTGTAGGCATAAGTCAAATCCGATAGGCGGGTGCCGTATAAAACGGAAAACATCTTCTGGAAAAGGTAATTGGCTACCAACTTAACCGGGCTGTAGCCCTCAAACTGGCCTCCCTTAATCCATCGTGAAGCCGTCGCGATTCCATCCGGATACTCCTTCGCCACTTCTATTAGTGTATGCACCAGCGCAGGGTCCGTCTCAAGGTCCGATGACATCATGACCACATGGGAGCATCGTGCCAAATCAAAACCATCGCGGATGGCACCGCCGACAAACGGGCGCTTCTGAAAGTGTAACGAACATCTAACACCAAGCATTTGCGTGATTTCCCGGCAGACCGCCAGGCTCTCCGGCTTGGTACGCTCGCAGACTACGATGACATACTCGCCCACATCTTGGGCGCAGGTGGCTTCAATTGTGTCAACGGTCTGTCGAAGCGAATAAGTCTCGTTCAACACCGGCAGGATGACTGAGGCCGACTTGAACGCGTTCATATTCTGGTAAGCCAGTCGTGATAGACTGTTGCCAGGGTTTCTTGCATGGAGTAATCCGGCGACCAGCCAAGCGCCTTGAGTTTGGTGTTATCTCCCAGAAGAAGCGGCTCGTCGGAAGGCCGCATCAGTTGCGGATCAGGAAGAATCTCCACCTTTTGCCCTGAAATCTCGATGAGCATTTCCAGTATCTGTGAGATACTGTGCGCGGTTCCGGAACAAACGTTGATCGAATCCCCCGGAATACCCTTCTCGGCCAACAGCAGCAAAGCCCTGGCTCCGTCACGAACATCCACAAAATCTCGGGCCGTGGCAAGATTGCCAACCCTGACGGTCGGAGGGGCCATTTTTCGAGCTATCAGGGCGAGTTGCCGGGCAAAATTTTGAATGGCGGTTGCCGGTGGGTGTCCGGTGCCCACATGAATGAACAGCCTGGGCAGATAAACCGCCATGCCATAGTTCTTGTAGTATTGGTATCCCAATGCCTCCGTGGCGGCTTTGGTCACCCCATACGGTGTGATGGGTTTGAGCGGCCGGGCCTCCTTGAGCGGGGTGTCTTCGGGTTTCACGTCCCCATAGGCCGCGCTAGAACAAGCCAGCACAACCTTCGCCGTCGGCACAAGCCGCCTGCATGCTTTGAGCACGTTGAGCGTTCCGGTGTAATTGGTCAAGTGGGTGATGTCTTCCATCTCCCAGGAAATGCCGTTGTATGCCTGTGCCGCCAAGTGTATCACCAGATCCGGCTTGATCTTGTCAACCACCCGCTCAAGCGCGTCCCGGTCAAGGATGTCACAACGGAAAATATTTTTATCCTGGAGCACGGCCATTCGGCTAGCGGCGCTGAATCGAGCGATCCCGTATGTTTCGCCCCCTTGGGACGAAGCCAGCCAGGCCACCTGGCTACCTATCATTCCCGTGATGCCTGTAATAAGTGTCTTCATGGTTGCTTTCTGTGAACTGGTTTCGACGGCTGCCTTGAGAGTTTAAGCATGGCGGATTTCGGTCTGGAAGAAGTTGGCCCGGCTGGTGACGCCGTGCTCCAGCACTCGCGCCATCGCCTTGCGGTTGAAACATTCAAAGCCGCTGGTCATATCCCGCATCCGCGTCTTGAGCAGCCAGTTCGCCAGCACCGATCCGCCTTTGCTGATGAACACCCGCGTCCACGGACTGTCATGGCTCCCACCGGGCATGAAGCGGCTGCCACCCACATAGTCGTAGCCCTGTTCCATGCCGGCGATAAACTGCGGGATTTCTTCGGGCAGATGGCTGAAGCCCCCATCCATTTCCAGCATCCACTCGCAGCCGTCCGCAAACGCCGCGCGGTAGCCCCGGAAGTAGGCGTCCACGACACAGCGGTTCTCCGGTGCCCAGACCAGCACCACCCGCGGGTCGGTCGCCGCCAGGCCCGACACGAGGCTCCGGGTTTGATCCTTGGACATCGAATCCAAGACACAGTAAATGCGGTCCTGACTCTGTAGGTGGACCAAGACCCGGCGTAGAAATTCCCGGATGGTCGCCTCCTCATTGGCCAGCGGCACAAGGATGCCCAATTTGGGCCGCCGATTTGCGCCACGCAGGGCAGGTTCAAGCGCGGGCATTAACGGATCCTCCGGCAACTCGCGGCGGCCACGGAACCGCTGAGTGTTGGCTGGCAGCGATGGCCGGGAGCGGGTCTGGAGGATTGCTTTCCGGCGTGGTCAAGCGATTCCGTGGGGCCACGGGATGAAGGCGCACCGCCGGGACCCAGCGCAGCGGTGCGGTGGAAGGGAGCGGCGGTGCCAGGGAAGCGTCCCGTGGCGCGGGGAAAGGATTCCACGGTGCCGCGACAGGAACGGGCGGCGCGGAGAAGGGAAAGCGTGGCGAGCCGCCGCTGCTCCGCTCTACGCGGTGGCGCGGTGGCGCGGTGGCGCGGTGGCGCGGTGGCGCGGTGGCGCGGTGGCGCGGTTCATTTTCTGCACGGCGGTGATTGTCGGAGCCACGACAGAAATAGCAAGCTTATCTGAAAATTTCCGGCAACTTTTCACGGCGGATTTATTGGGCAGGCGGATGGCCCCGAGTAAGTCCGCCTGGCTGGCGACGTATTCGCGCAACGCGCCGTTCTGTTTGTCGAGGGTGCCTTTGGAGGTGATAAAGAGTAGGAGTCCGCCGGGCCGCACCTTGTCCAAGGCGGCGGCAAAGAAGTAGTCGTGGATGACAAACTTCCACGCCTTGAAGCGTGGGTCGTAAGGAGTGAAATCACCGAACG
>CAINDV010000702.1 GCA_903847485.1 uncultured Verrucomicrobiota bacterium | reverse complement strand
TCTTTGTCCCGGGGATCAGTAGCGGCGCGGATCTGTGGCTTGAGGGCCACCGTTTCCGCCGCCGTAATAGTTAGTTTCGTTCGTTTTCTGCCCAGGCCAGAGTTTACACCCTGACCTGGCCATTTACCAGATATTTCTACCGATTGTTATAGGGGAATGGTATGAGGCGAGAACGAGTAGTCCTGTCGTTGAGAACTTTGGCCTTCGCCGTCTGAAAGGACTTTTCGGCTTGCGGATTTTTGATTACCGCCTACTACCGCGCGGCGGGTTTGGGACGCGCTTGTTCCGCCAGCTTCTCGGTGACTATCTTGAGATAGGACAGGGCGATTTCATTCTTCTCCGGCTCCAGCACCCAGGCTCCGTTAGCCCAGTGGGAGGCGGGCTGGAGCAACAACGAGCGATCCAGCCACAGCCGGGCCGCCGAGTAATCGCCCGTCTGCACAAAGTGCCAGCCAATGTTCGCCGCGGTGTAGTAACCCGCGGGATCGAGCGCGTCGGCCTGGCGGTAAAACGGCTCCGCCTTCTCGGATTCTCCCAGCCAATCCAGGCACATGCCGGTGCGCAACGTGGCATAGGCGTCGCGGGGATTGAGTTGGAGCGCGCGCTCATACCAGGTCATCGCCTTGCGCGCCATGGCATCCTGATCGCCATAACCACCCCAGCTCCAGGTGCGGTAGGCTTCGCCGATGTCGTAGGCTAGTTCGAAATCCTTCGGCTCGGCCGCGAAGGCACGCTCCAAGTCGGCGACTCGCACCAGACTCAGCGCCGGGGCGGCGGCGGCGCGGCGTTGCCAGAAGCATTCCCGCCCCAGCCGCACTGCCTGCCCGCCCAGATAAGCCATGCCGCCCGCGAGAATGACGAGCGCCAGAGCCAGCCGCCACGGGCCGACGCGCACCCAGCATTTTTCCGTGGCGAACCGTTGATGGCTGCTGAGCAACGCGGCGAGGACGACCGCCAGGAGCGCGTTGGCCGGGATGTGCAGGTTGAAGTCGAAGAAGCTATGAATGGCCAGCGCCACCAGACCAAGGCTCGCGCCGAGCACGAAGGCGAATTTGTTCGTGAGCGGATCGCCAAAGTCCTTCTTCCCCCGGCACACACGCGGCCAAGTTTGCACCAACCCCACCAGCAACGCCGCCAGCCCCAACCCGACGAGGCCTGCCCCGACGACGCCCCAGTCAGTAAGCGTGTTCAGGTAGTCGTTGTGAACCCGGTTCGGGCGCGACTGCACGCTGTCCGGGCGATATTCCCGGAACCGGTAGTCGAAGTGCCCCGGGCCAACCCCGAACCACGGCCGGTCCTGCCACATCCGCAGAGCGGACTCCCAGATGGCCGGGCGTGTGTCGTGGGAAAAGTTTTCTGGGCGGGGCGTGTTCTTGACCCGGTCGAGTATTCGGTCGGTGTGCCGGGCCGCGAAGAAAGCCACCAGCATGACCAGCGCGAACACCGGCAGGGCGCGGAGGCGAAAGCCCGGATAGCGCGAGAGGACAAGGCACAACCCCGCCACAGCCAGCGCCGTGGCGACCCAACTGGCGCGCGACACGGACATCAGAATCCCCGCCATCATCATCAAGGCGGCGTAACCCAGAAACACCCTTGCCAGCGGCTTCAGGCGCCCCACGATCGCGTAGCTCAGGCACAACGGCAGGAGCATCTCCAGGAAGCCGGCCAGGTGATTGGGGTTGATGTAAGTGCCGCTCCCGCGATGCTTGTAGGGATTGATAAGATTCCAGACCATGTTCGTGCTCGTTACGAACTGGTAGATTGCGTAGCCCGACTCCAGCACCGCCAACCCGAGGAGCGTGAAGGCGATGACTTGCACATGCTCCTGACGGTGGAGGTGGTTCAGCACGGCCAGGAACACGAACGCATAGACCAGCACCCGCAACAGTTCCCGCCGGGCGATTAGTTCCAGATCCGCCGTCCAATAACACCCGATAGCGTAAAGGACGAACGTCGCCACCGCCCAGCAAACCGGCGTCCACAGCAGCATCGGGTTCGGCTGGACCAACAGCCGGGCTGCCCATAGTAACAAGACACCCAGCGTCAACCCTTGGACGGCCAAGAACGCCAGCGGCTCCACCGCGCCCATGGCCAGCGGCGCCAACAGCAGCAGGGCCAGGACCAGCGCGAGAATCCCGCGCTCCAGCCAGAGATCAAGTTGCCCACGATCAAACATCGGCAGGAACTTAGAAAACCTGACGCGCCGAGTCACGCCGATAGTGACACCGGCTGGCAGTTGATCGCTAACCGCACCTCGCGGGACATTGCTTTCGGCCGCGTCCGTTTCCGGCTCGCCACGCCGCGCCGCGCGCGGCACTCTTGCGCCCGTGAAACCAGACTTTGATCTCCTCATCATCGGCGGCGGCAGCGGGGGCTACGCGGCGGCGCGGACGGCGGTGGCGGCGGGGTTGCGCACGGCGGTCATCGAAGGCGGCGCGCAGGTCGGCGGCCTCTGCATCCTGCGCGGCTGCATGCCGACGAAGGCTCTGCTCCACGCCGCCGAAGTGCTCCACATGGCCTGCCACGCCGACACCTGGGGCATCCAGACCGGCGACGTGGGCTTCGATTGGGCCGCCGTGCTGGCCCGCAAGGACCGGATCATCGCCGAGTTCGCCGACTTCCGCGCCCGACAACTCGCCGACGGACGCTTCGTATTCATCCGCGACCGGGCGCGCTTCCGCGATCCGCACACCGTCGAGCTTAGTCACGGCCGCACACTCACCGCGGCGCACTTTGTCCTCAGCACCGGTTCCGTCGTGTCCGCGCCACCACTGTCGGCACTGGCGGAGGTAGGCTACCTGACCAGCGACGAGGCTCTCTCCTTGCCGCTGCCGCCGCGCTCGCTGATCGTCTTGGGCGGCGGCGCAGTGGCGGTGGAGTTTGCCCAATTCTTCGCGCGCTTCGGCGTGGCGGTAACACTTATCCAACGCAGCGACCGGCTCCTGCGCGACTTCGACGCCGACGCCGCGACCGTGGTGGAGAACGTCTTCCGCCGCGCCGGCCTGAAGGTGTTGACCGGCACCCGCTTGACCGGTGCGGGCCGGAGCGCAGCGGGAAAGTTTGTCGAGTTCGAGCACGCCGGGCAGCCCATGCGGGTGGAAGCGGAGGAAATCCTGTTCGCACTCGGCCGCTCGCCGGCCACCGCCGGACTCGACCTCGACCGCGCCGGCGTCCGCACGGAGCAGGGCCGCGTCGTCACCGATGCCGGAATGCGCACCAGCGTACCGCACATCTACGCGGCGGGCGATTGCACTGGGCCGCACGAGATCGTCCACCTCGCCATTCAACAAGGCGAAATCGCCGTGCATAACATCGTGCGGCCGGCGGCACCACGGCAAATGGATTACCGGCTGCTGACCTCGGTGGTGTTCACCGATCCGGCCGTCGCCGTGGTGGGGTTGACAGAGCAAGCGGCGCAGGCGCAGGGTGTGACCTTCCGGGCGGCGAGCTATCCCTTCAACGACCACGGTAAATCCCTCATCATGGAGGCGCTGGACGGCTTCGTGAAACTCCTGGCTGACCCGGTTAGCGGCGAAATCCTCGGCGGCGCCTGTGTCGGGCCATTGGGCGGCGAACTCATCCACGAGATCGTCGCCGCCATGCACAGCCGGGTGACGGTTCACGCCCTGGCCACCATGCCGCACTACCACCCGACACTCGCGGAAATCTGGACCTATCCAGCCGAAGAATTGGCGGAAGGGATACACCCTAAATAGAGCAGTTGAAGGAATTGAACCACGGATAAACGCCGATGGACATAGATGAAAACACCATTGGCAAGACTCACTTTCTGGGTGAAGGATGGCGACGGCAAAAACCCCTGTGAATCCGTGTCCATCCGTGTCCATCCGTGGTTGAACTGCTCTTTCTAGGTTCAGTCGGAATTCAACGTCCAGGCACAGCGCGGCCGAGCCGCAACGGACCAGGAGAAGCAGACAGAAAAATTGAAGACAGAAAAATAATGAGGAGCCCGATTTATATGTCCTCAATTTTTCTGTCTCCATGTCTCTTCCCATCGGATGGGGAGAAGATGCCCGCCAGGGCGGGTGAGGGGCCTTCGACAGACTCAGAACTCCTGAGCCGTGAGCACGAATCCGCAACCGGCAAGGAAACGAGTTGAGTCCAAGTGCGCCGGGTCCGGGGACCCGGCCTAGTGTGCCCGGCAGGTGTCTGCTCTTGCGGGATGAAAGGTTCCCGCCGGGGGCTTGTGGTGCCAACCGTAGCCGAACCGCCAGGCCGTCTCCGCAAGGAGCCGGCGCGAAAGGGCGGGAGGCCAACGCTCGACCGAAGGAATACAAATGGGCAGTGAGGCCGTATGTCGGGGGCGAGTGTGCTAGGAACCGCGAAGCCCAAGAACCACTGGCGACATGCGGTAGAGCCCAGAGGCGCGAGCGGACAGAACAGACACTGACCCGGGGAGATCCCGCCGCTGAGAGGCGGTGGGAAGTCAGCAGAGGCCATAGTAGCGACCGAGGGACGCACGAACAAAAAGGCGTTCCGATGCGAAGGGCCGAAGGACCGAACAGAGCCAACCGCGGCGCTGGAACGGGCGACAAAGAAACGAACGAAGCAGCGGGGCGTGACAATTGCGGTCGCCACCCCGGACTGACTAACGCCAGGCCAAAGGCCGAAGGCCCCCAACCTGGCGGAGTGTTCGGTGTCACCGGACTGCGTGCCTGGGAAGGAAGCCCTCTGGACGGACCAACCGCCGGATGCGGAAAACCGCACGTCCGGTGGTGTAGAAGGGTCACGAGGCGCAATCCCCGTGACCCATCCGATCGGGAGATGGCCAAACCCAAGGCGACGCACGGCAGGAGCCCGCGTGCGCCGCGCGCCCGGAAT
>CAINDV010000701.1 GCA_903847485.1 uncultured Verrucomicrobiota bacterium | reverse complement strand
TCCTGCATCACGTCGTCCATGGTCTTGGCGTAGCTCTTGAGCGTGCGCACCGGGATGACCACGCTGGCCGTGGCTTTATCGGTGCCAGCTTCGGGGAATTTGGCGTCGGCTTCCAGGTAGCCGCCGATGATGTTGCCATTCATGTCCCAGTCGTGAATGGAGGAGGTGCCTTCGATCTTGACCTTGCTGCCGGACTGGGCGTCAAAGCGGACGGTTTGAGCGCCCAAGTTGCCGGTCCAAGTCAGCGTGAGGGCACCGGTCAACAGGCCGCCCAGAGCGAGGTTGCGAGTATTGCAGATGATGTTTTTCATGATGGATTTGATATGTAGTTCAAAGAGTTTGTTAGTTAGTCTGGCGGACTGGCCGCCGTTGGATTCAGGTTTTTGACGGTAGGGATTCTAGCTCAATTCAAAAAGGTCTTTGGGCAGTTCCACCTGGCCGCATTTCATGACGGCCTCGTGACCCTTCAACGCAATGGCTGTGGCGATGTAGCCATCTTTGTAATCAGCGGCGTGGCGGAGCTTGATGGTCTTGATGTAGTCGGCGAAGGCCTTCGTGTCCTTCGTGTCGTAAGTGGCGGCGTAGTCCTCGACGGCGTTGTTAATCTCACCGCAGTTACCGAGGAAGTTTTCCAAAGCGTAGTAGAGTGGCGTGAAGGGGTTGGGCGACGGCTGTCCGGCAGTGTTGCCGACGGCGACCTTCTGCTTGCTGGCGTCGGCGCGCAGGACGATGCCGGTTTCCTCGGCCAGGCAGTGCGATTCCTTGCGGGCATAGACTTCCCAGCCGAACAGCGGCGCGTCCACTTCTTTGAACATCCAGGCGCGGCTCTGCCGCAGCAGGACCGCGGCATCCGAGCCGTAGTAGGTCTCGAACTCACTTTCAAAGGTGTTGGCGATCGTGGCGTTATAGGTGAGATACGGCCCCTGCTTGAAGCGGTAGAGGGCGTTGACGCTGTCGGGGATTTCGCGGCCGTCGGCCCAGAAGTTGACCGCGCCGTAGCCCGTGACGGCCTCCGGCAGGGAGTTCAGGAACCAAATGAGTCGGTCAATCTGGTGGATGCCGATCTCGCCGATGAGGCCGGTGGAAACGCTCTTGTCGAGGCGCCAGTTCAAGTCCTTCTCGCGATCCGGGTTGGGCGAGGGGAAGCGCCAAATGGTCTTCTTGTTCCATTGGCCGGAGAGGCGGGCTGGCTTGCCGCAGGCGCCGGAGCGAATGAAGGGCAGGAGGAACCAGTTCTGCGGGTCCGAGCGCATTTGCAGGCCGGACTGGAAGACCTGCTTGAAGCTGTCGCGCGCCGCCAGGGCGATCTCGCGGGCGTCCGGAATGGTGTGCGCCAGCGGCGCCTCGCAATAGACATGCTTGCCGGCCTTGAGCGCGGCGAGGGCTATGTCTTTGTGAAGCTGGGTGGGCGTCGCGATGATGACGGCGACGATCTCCTTGTCGTCAAGGATGGTCCTGTAGTCGTTGGTCGTCTTGACGTCCGGGGCGATATTCTTAGCACGCTTGAGCGAGGCGGCGTAGGTGTCGCACACCACGGCGATCTCCGCCTGCGGGACGCGCTGGAGGGTGGTGAGGATTTCCCGGCCCCAAGTGCCAATCCCAATGAGGGCGCACTTGATCTTCGGCCCGGTGGGCTTGGCCTCGGCGGGTTTCTCCTGGGCGATGAGAGGGATGCCGCCGAGCAGCGTCATCACGGTGGCCAGCGAGCCGCCTTTGAGAAAGTCGCGGCGAGGCAATTCGGAGAGTGGGGTGGTGTCAGTGCTCATGGCTTCTGGCGTGCGTCGAGTTTCCCGGGGTTTCCGATCACGGCACCACCTGCGGCGTGGCGTCGCCCTTGGCGAGGCCCAAGGACCACAGGATGCCGCCGAGCAGGTGTTTCTGATAATCTTGGGCGATCTCCGGCGAATCCTTGCGTTGGCCGTTCTTCTCTTTCCAGACCGGATCCCACACGTCTTCGCGGTGGCCGAGCGAGGTGTAGAAGACGCGGCCCTGGCCGAACAGCTTGCACCACGACACCGGGTAATCGCCGGGCGTCTTGTCGTTCGGATGCTTGTCCATAGTGAGCAGGCCGTGCATCTTCGGACGCTCGAAGTTTTTGAACAGATAAATCTCGTCGAAAATCGTGAACGTCCCGGGCAGATGCTTGCAGGCGGCGTGGTTGGGATCCTGGTTAATGACGTCCACCTGCACCTGCGGGCCGTGGGTCTTGAATTCCCCGCCGATCATCTGGACGTACGCCCCCAGCGTGGCGCCCTTGCTGTGGAACGTATCGGTGGCGGCGTGGATGCCGACGAAGCCCTTGCCAGAGGCGATCCACTCAAGCAAGCCTTCCTCCGTGATGCCGGGCAATTCGCCGGTGGTGCAGTTGAAAACGAGGGCGTCGTAGCGCTTCAGCGCCTCGGGATTCATTTTTTCTTCCAAAGCCTTGCGGTTGGCCTCGTGGAACTTGGCCCGGTCGAACTTGCCGTCCGCCCCGCGGAACTGCGGATCGTCCGGGTTCACGTCCACGACTTCCACGACAAACGCCCCGCTCTGCAGGCCGAGCAAGCCGAGAATCTGGTTGCCCAGCGGAATGCAAGAGTGCCGGAAACCTTCGCAAACACTCACCACCAGCACCTTCTTGGGGCCGGCGGACGATTGGGCGCGAGCAGGCGTGACCGGGAGGCACAAGGCCGCGCCAGCCAGCACGAGAACCGTGAAATAGACACTTAGTTTCATAAATTTACTGAGATACAACACGTTTGGTTCACCAAACAGACCGAACGGCGAGCAGGAAAATTCATTTCCCCCGATGGGTCAAGTAATCTATCGGGAAGAAACGGGAACGGCCTCCCAATTATGGCGGTCGCCTGGCTGGCCAGGGTGGTCATGCGCGCGGCAGCATCTTGTAGTGCGGCGGCCCTCCGCGTGCGCCTGGAGCGCCTTCAGGGATGCGGCCATGAAGATTGCCCTCGCCCAGCAACCTCAACCAAACCGTATCTATTCAGTAGCAACCACGAAACACACGAAATACACGAAAGAAAACCGAAGCCAGGTCGGAGGCCGAACCCGGATCACCTGCCTAAAATTCCAGTCACCATTCAGTGCTCCGCTCCCCGCCTCGGGAAGCAGTGGTGGTGCCTTTCTTTTCGTGTGTTTCGTGTGTTTCGTGGTTCTGCCTTCTGCATGGATACGGCTAAAGTTTATCGCTGGGTTTGGCGCAGTCCTGGAATGAATCCCGGCAGGGACGGCAGCAACCAGGGAAACTCGGCGCGGCTCGTCCAGCGGCATAGCGACGGGCTGGTGACCGCCGCCAATTTCCCGCTCCGAAGAAGCTGGCGGCTTCGTCAGAAAGCCGCTACGGCACCCGGCAGGGACGGCAAACGTCAGAAAAGTTCAACGCGGGGCGATGGCGGCGGCTCCTGCGCCCTAACGGGTCTTGGACCGACGCTGAACCCTGGCCCGGGGCGACCTGAAAATTCCCACCGGCAACCGCCTTGAGCTACGACCAAGACCCCCGCCTCCATTGGCGACAAGACGCACCCACCGTGATGGACGGAAGCGCCGGCCCGCTCATTCTTTGCCACTGGAAATGATGAAGAGTTGTCCCGGCACGAATTCACTCAGACGCCGCCGCACTGCCGGCATCAACGGACGCGTGTCCTCGAAATGATTCGACCCGGCGCGCAGGATGACCACGGCGAAAGGCAGGTTCTCGAACCGCTGTTGGTGCGGCAGGCTCTTGTCCATCGTGAGAAAAACATTGCAATTCCCGGCTACGGCGGTCAGCCGCAGCAACCGCCCGTTCTTGACGCCCGCCCAGCCGGCCTGCGGGACCGTTTGAACCTGAATTCGGCAGTTGGAAAAGGAACAACAAAGAAACAAAGAAACAAAGACCGGCTTGGAAGCGACAAATCGGAGCGTGAGCAGTCTCACCGGCCAGGGGAGCGGCCTTGCTGGAGACGAACTGTGAGATTGGCATTGTGACTCGGCCTTTGTGCCTTAGTTCCTTTGTTGTTCAACTGCCGTTTCCAGTTTGAACGGTGTGGCCCGGCAACTACCGACGCAGACACGCCGGCAGGCACTCATCGAGCAGGATACGCATCAGGCGGCGACCAGGATTCATTCGCTGGCGGCTTCGAGAAACGCGATGGCCTGGGCGCGCGAATTTCGTTTCGGGGGGCGGCGCGGGCTGGGCGGGGTAAGGGCGCGGATGAGGAACGCCGGCCTCTTGAGCAAGAGAAGGGCGCGCTTGATAGCGCGCCCTTGGCATAACCTGCTTCCCCAAACCCCTGAACTACTCTACGGCACCAACACCGCCCGATAGAACCGCTTGGCCTGTCCGGTGGTTGAGTCGCTAATCTGAACGGAGCCGCGGGCTGGAATTACATTCGTCGCGAACGGTTGCCAGTTGACGAGGTTAGCCGAAGCCTGAATGACGTATCTGCTCCCCACGGGGCCTTTCAAACTGAAGAAAAACACGCCGCTGCTCAGGCCCAGGCCGCTCAGTTGTGCTGACGTGGTAGTTCCCGTCCCTGACGCAGCGATGGTGTTCGTGCCGATGGTTTTGTCTGAGTTGACCGTGACTGTGCCACCGTAGCTGGCCGCAGCGGTTGGCGAGAATGTAGCCGTGACATTCTGCGAACCGCCCGCTGGAATTGTGCCTGACGGCCAGTTGCCACTAAAGCCGCCAGGATAGCTGAGGCCACTGACATTCAGTGTCGAGTTACCTGAATTGGTAATCGTA